>NZ_JAJAPB010000011.1 GCF_026226615.1 Geovibrio ferrireducens | reverse complement strand
CGCCTTGCAGAGCAAGGCTTCGCTCCGCACGGCGCAACCCCTTCCATGGGGTTGTAATATACTAACTGTCTGCCATAGTTCGCAAACGGTACGTCCTATCCGTTTTCTCACACGCTCGCGCTGTGTGGATACGTTTCTAACTGCCGCTTACTGTAAGTTTATCAAATAATACATCCCCGGTAACAACGTTTCCGTGGATGCGGGTATTATCATATACTGCCGTCACAGCCTTCAGCAGGTCTTTCAGGTTGCCCGTAAGCACAGATTCCCTGAACGCCGAAACCGGTTCGCCGCAGCGCAGCACTACACCTGATATACCCAGCGAAAAGTCCCCGCTTACGGTATCTGCCATGTGCAGCCCCATAACATCCAGAACCTTCACCACATCGCCCTGAACAGAGGCAATTGCAGATGCTTTTTCCGTGGATGATACAACCAGATTTGAAGCGCCTATGCCGATTTTGCCTGAACCGGTGCGTACAGCGTTGGCGGTATTGGCAGTCTTCATTAATCCGGCAGTGTAGCCGTTATGAAGGTAGGATTCAAGAGTTCCTTTTGTAACAAGATGTGTCTTTACAGCGGGGGTTCCTTCATCATCAAACCTGTATGAACCTATGGCATCAAGGTGGAAAGGATCGTCCCATATGCTGAGCACGGGGGACGCAACCGTCTGCCCCAGCCTGCCTTCAAAAAGGCTCATGTGTTTCAGCACGTTCTCCGCATCGCACATTTCAGAGATAAGCTCGAAAAACTGCGCCGCTGTGCCTGAATCGAAAAGAATGCCGTATTGACCTGTTTTCAGCGGTGTCCCTCCGAGGAGGCTCACTGCGGTTTCAGCGGCTTTTTTCCCGGTAAGCATCGGTTCAAAGGGCTTGCCAAGGTAAACCGTTTCCCCCTCGTACCCTTCCTGAATGTCACCGTTTTCTTCCGCAAGACACTGGCAGAATGATGAAATAATCTGTCTGTTCCAGAGCTTACGCGCTATATGTGTTCCTGTGATTAAAGTTTTCTGGTTAACATATGAACATGAAGCTGACTTAACCGATTTTACCCTGCCGTCAAACCCTTTTGCTCCGCTTTCTGCCAGCAGCGCATATTCTTTCAGAGTTTCAACGGAAGGTTCTTCTGTTCTGTTAAGTTCCTCATAAACTTCGGGAGAGGATGGAAGGAAAACATTTTTATCCTCTTCGGTGAGCATTATCACATCCTGAGCCTCACGGAAGAAGGATTCAAGCCTTTCTTCGTTTACTCCGCCGGATGTGTAGTAGAGGATTCTGCCGTCTTTAATGACTCTGACCTTGAGGCCTGAGGATGAATTTACAGCCACATCCTCCACCGCTCCGTCCCTGACGTCCACAGTCTTTGCGCTGCCTTCTGAAAACTGTATCTCTATGCTGTCAAAGTTCTTTGTATATTTATCAATAAGCCGCCCGGCGAAGTCCATCAAAGCTCCATTGCCATTGCTGTTTCGTCACAGTCGGGAAACTTGGCGCATTTCAGGCAGTCCGACCAGATTTTTTTCGGCAGAGTGTCCTTTTCAACCTCTTTAAAGCCGAATTTCGTGAAGAAATCCGCCTTGTAGGTGAGCAGAAATATTTTTTTCGCGCCGATTTCCCTGGACATTTCCAGAACTTTCTCCACCATAACTTTGCCTATGCCGTGTCTGGAGGCATGTTCAGCGACAGCTATGGAGCGGAGTTCCACCAGATCTTCCCATGAAGGGTGCATGGCGCAGCATCCGAGGAGCTCGCCGTCCTCCTCCCATACTATAAATTCGAGTATTCTTTCGCATATCTCGCTTATGCTTAAGGAGAGCATTTCGCCTTTGGAGGCGTAAGCGTTGACCAGCTTCTGTATTTTTCTGGTATCAGCCAGAGTGGCCTTTCTGAGCATTAAAAGTTCCTGATAAACTGTTTGTATATGTACACAGCCGTTTCTTTGTCAGGAAGAAGGTTCAGCCCTTTTCTGGCCTTAATGGTGACTTTGACTTTGCCAAGCCCATGATCTTCTATGAACACAAATACATCAGCGTTGGGCAGAACAGCCTCAATCTTGCCTTCCGCTATGCTTGATGTGCGGATAACGCCGCGTTCTGCCTTGAGCACGTCAAGCATGGTTTCAAAGGCTGTTTCCGGGCTTGCGGTTATGGTATCTGATACGCCGTCGGTTGTTACGCTGTAGGTTGCACCGGCAGCCCCCGCGCCGACAACAAGAACCGCCGGAAGACATCCGTACATGAACAGTGAGACCACGGCAGCGAAAAGTACAGTTCTTAACTTCATTTTTACCTCTTTTATCGATTGGTTTTTATCATCATAAACTTGCGCATACGCCGGAAGAAATACTCCCTCCATTTTACTGATCGTATAATATTACGAAATAATTACGTTTTTATCAACGATATTTATTGACAGCGAAATTAGGGAGATCTAATATGAGGCTTGAGATGAAAAAACGCAGAAAGTTCACAAATTCTTACAGAGAGCTCTAAGGCCTTCCGCCCATTTCGGGACGGAAGGCTTTTTTTTTGAAAAAATACAGACTGCGGAGGGTCGTTGATGAGTCACGGGAAAGAGATTCTAAGCAGCGGGGAAATGGCAGGGATGATAACCAGAATGGTTTTCCAGATCCTTGAGTCAGCCCGCTCTTCGGACAATTTCGGAATCGTAGGTATTAAGAGCGGCGGCGATGTGCTCGCCCGCAGAATTGCGGATGAAATCGCAAAACACAGCGGGAAAAAGCCGGATGTAGGGTATCTGGACATCACTCTCTACCGTGATGACCTCTCACAGACGCAGATTGCAGACTTCCCTGTTATCAGAGGAACAGAGATCTCTTTCAGCGTGACAGGCAGATACATCATCCTTGTTGATGATGTTGTTTTCACCGGAAGAACGGTGAGAGCAGCCCTTGATGCCCTCACGGATTTCGGCAGACCCTCGAAAATCAGCCTGGCCGCCCTCATAGACAGAGGCCACAGGGAGCTGCCTATTCAGCCGGATTTCACGGGGAAGTCCGTTCCCACCGCGCTGAGCGAAAGTGTTCAGGTAAATTTCAGAGAAACCGCCGGAGCGGACTCTGTTTGCATAATAAAAAAATAATTCTCTAATTTATTAGGAGCAGGCAAATGTCATACAGCAGAAAAGACCTTTTAGGGATGATAGACCTCTCAAAAGAAGAGATTCTTCATCTTCTGGACACTGCGGAAAATTTCAGGGAGATAAACCACAGAGATGTGAAAAAAGTCCCTACTCTCAAAGGGAAAACAGTTGTGAACCTTTTCTTTGAGAACTCCACCCGCACGAGAACCTCCTTTGAGATAGCGGGCAAGAGGCTCTCCGCTGATACCGTAAACTTTTCCGCATCAGCCAGCAGCACAGCCAAAGGCGAAACCCTGATAGACACTGTGCACAATATTGAAGCCATGAGCACGGACATTTTCGTTGTCCGCCATGCCTACAGCGGCGCGGTTAAGTTCATAGCGGAAAATACGAAGGCATCTGTCGTGAACGCCGGAGACGGCCTTAACGAACACCCTACCCAGTCGCTTCTGGACATGCTTACCATAAAACAGCACAAAGGCAGGCTTGAGGGGCTTAATGTGGCCATCATCGGCGACATAACCCACAGCAGGGTTGCCCGCTCAAACATATGGGCTATGCCCAAAGTCGGCATAAATCTCCGCCTCTTCGGGCCGAAAACCATGCTACCACGCTGCACTGACCCTTTCGGTGCTAAAATATGCAGTAATATGGAGGAAGCTGTTGAAGGGGCGGATGTTATAATGACCCTCCGCATCCAGAGAGAGCGTCAGGGCAAGCTGCTTCTGCCTTCTGTGAAGGAATACGCCAGATACTTCGGGCTGAACGCCGCGAGACTTAAACTCTCCAACAATGCCATAGTAATGCACCCCGGACCCATTAACCGCGGGGTTGAAATATCAAGTGAAATAGCGGACTGCGGCCAGTCTGTAATCCTCCCGCAGGTGGAAAGCGGCGTGGCGGTGAGAATGGCTGTGCTTTACACGCTGGGAACAGGTCAGAGAGGTATCGAACAATGAAAACACTCCTTACAAACTGTAAGATAATCAACCACGACAGAACGCTTACCAAAAATATCCTCATTGAGGACGGCATAATAAAATCGCTCACCGACGACACCCCGGCGGCTGATAAAACCTATGACCTCAAAGGGAAAATGGTTCTTCCCGGTCTTATAGATATGCATGTTCATTTCCGTGATCCCGGCCTGGAATATAAAGAGGACATCATTTCCGGCTCATATGCGGCAGCAGCTGGCGGTGTGACAGCAGTATGCCCCATGGCAAACACCAAGCCGGTAAACGATAATGCCTTTATTACAAAATATATGGTGGACAAAGGCAAAGAACTGGGTATATGCGATATTCTCCCTGTAGGCGCCGTTACCAAAGGAATGCACGGTGAAGAGCTCACGGAGATGGGCGATATGTTCAGCGCGGGCGCATGCGCCTTTTCCGATGACGGCAAGCCTGTTCTCGGCTCGGATGTTATGCGCAGGGCTCTGGAATATGTCTCCGGCTTCGGCGGAATGATACTCAGCCACAGCGAGGACAAACAGCTTGCGGGCGAAGGTGTTATACACGAGGGAGAGGTATCTGCCATAACCGGTCTGCGCGGAATACCTTCGGAAACGGAAGAGATTATGATAGCCCGTGACATTCTCCTCGCCAAGCTCACAGGCGGGCATGTGCACATATGCCACATCAGCACCAGATACGGCGTTGAGCTTGTGAGATGGGGCAAATCGAAGGGTCTGAACGTAACCTGCGAGGTTACGCCGCACCACTTCTCACTCACCGATAAAGAGCTTCTCTCTTACGACACAAACTGCAAGATGAACCCTCCCCTGCGCAGTGCCGATGATGTTAAAGCCATGAAGGAAGGCCTCATGGACGGAACAATAGACTGCATAGCCACGGATCACGCACCCCACAGCAGGGATGAGAAGTTTCAGGAGTTTGACCTCGCCCCGTTCGGTATAACAGGGCTCCAGACTCTGGTTCCGCTCACGCTGAACCTTGTCCGCGAAGGGATCATAAACGAAAACGACTTTTCAAGGCTTTGCAGCTATGCTCCGGCGCGCCTTCTCCGCCTGAAAGGCAGAGGAATCATAGAAGAAGGAGCGCTTGCGGATATAGCGGTTATAGACCCCGACAGGGAATATGTTTTTGACAGCAAACTGAATAAATCAAAATCAACAAACACGCCGTACATGAACAAAACCCTGAAGGGGCTCTGCGTTCTTACCTTCAAGAACGGAAAAGAGGTTTATAAAGCAGATATTTAACTATAGCGCGGGCGGGGGTATCCTGCCCGCTTTTCATTTTGAGGCAACTGTATGAAAAAACTCATCATTATATTTCTTTTTGCATTCTGTACCTCAGCTTTCGGAGCAGAATCCCCATCCGTTAAAGCTGTAACTCTTGCCGCAACAGGCTCAAGCTGGGACGGCAAACCCCTCCCCCGCTATCCTGACGGACAGCCGGAAGTCACTGTTCTTAAGATAACTATTCCGGCCGGAGCTGTCCTTCCGCTGCATAAGCATCCGGTTATCAATGTCGGGGTGCTTGTTTCCGGGGAACTGAAAGTTACCGCCGAAAACGGCGACATCCTGCATCTTAAAGCCGGAGAAGCGATAGTTGAAGTCGTAAACACGTGGCACAAAGGGGAAAATACAGGAGATACTCCTGCGGAAATAATTGTCTTTTATGCGGGAACCCCTGAAACGCCGTTAAGCCTTTTTCCGGAGAGCAGCAAATAGACGTAATTTAAAAATAAAACAATAAAACATGTTTTGTTTATTTTCTCTTTTCTTTTTATTTCACAGTTGTATAGTATTTACTATCAAACCTGTGAGGTGAGTTTGTGTCCTCTGAAAACAATTCCGAAAAAACTGAAAACTGCTTTGATATATTTGATGATGATGCATTTTGCGCTGTTGAAGGTCATATAGGGTTTGACAGTGTGAAAGCTGCTCAGGAAAGAAAAGACGAAATAGAAGAGAAAATGCTGACAATTTCCATCGGTTAAATCCGTTTTAGCGTCTTGCCCGTTTAATGCGGGTGTGTTAAAGTAACTGATGATAAAACTGGTTTCAGAATTACTCAAAGAAACTTACAACATCTGCAAAACACTTTTCAGGATTATGATTCCGGTCATAATTGCTGTAAAAGTTCTCTCTGAACTGGGGATCATTAAAATCCTCTCCGCGGTTCTCAACCCTTTTATGAAGTTTATCGGTCTGCCGGGTGAACTGGGCTTGGCATGGGCAACTGCCCTTTTTACAAACATATACGGCGGAATCATAGTTTTCGTAAGCCTGTCAGACGGTCTGAACCTTACAGTTGCTCAGGCAACGATATTCGCATCAATTGTTCTTATAGCTCATTCCATGCCTGTTGAACTCCAGATTATGCGCAAATCTGGCCCCAGACTCCGTGCAATGCTGGTTCTGCGAATGGGGGGTGCTGTTGTTTACGGTTGGCTGCTCAATGTTATATACTCCGCAACCGGTACGCTTCAGGAGCCTCTTAAAATCCTCTGGGCTCCCCCTGTGCGTGATAATACACTCAGCGCGTGGGCTATGGGAGAGGTGAAAAACCTCTTCTGGATAACCTGCATTATATTCACACTTGTTGTCGTCATGCGGATTCTCCATGCTCTGGGGCTTATGAAGCTGATGGAAAACCTTCTGGGGCCTGTGCTCCGCTTTCTGGGAGTGAGCGCCCGCGCGTCCACCCTCACCATATTCGGGCTCACCATAGGCCTTTCCTACGCCGGCGGGATGATAATAAATGAGGCAAAGAGCGGTAAGCTCAGTGAGGAGGATATATTTTTCTCCATCTCACTTCTGGGTCTCTGCCACAGCCTCATAGAGGATACCCTTCTTCTGATGGTGGTTGGCGGACACCTGTCAGGCATATTCTGGGGCAGAATAATTTTCTCACTGATTATTGTAATCCTTATTCAGAGGATAATAAGAGCAATGAAGCCTGAATTTTTTCATAAAATGTTATTTTTACCTTCAAAAAATTCATAGCGTAATTTACTTTACACCCGTTTAATATTTGTTATAATTAAGATAATGTTTATCCGAGGTGAAAGATGAAAAAACTTCTCGCAGCACTGCTTGTATGTGCGGTAACGGTCGTAAGCGCCGCCGCATATGAAATGAAAGGCGCTTACTATTTCGGCCCCTATTCCGGCTACAAAGCATTTGACGACAAATCTGATCTGAAAAATGATGTAGAAGCCGGACTTAAACTCGGATACTTCATCACTGAACATTGGGCTGCGGAACTTTCCGGCGGCTATGCTGATGCTGAGTATGACTCTAAAAGCGGCTCTGAGGATGTGTTCACTCCCGGACTTCACGCCGTTTATCATTTCAGACCCGCTATGGACAGGGCGCTTCTTCCCTTCCTTCAGGCCGGTATCGAAGCGCGCATAGCAGATGATACTGATACAGGACTTGCCGTTGGCGGCGGTCTTAAATACCTCTTCACCAAAAATTTCGGCGGTGATGTTTCCTTCAAAAACATCTACTTCGGCGAAGGCAAACACGACCAGCTTATGGCTGTGTCTTTAGCATACTTCTTCGGCGTAAAAGAGAAAGCCGCTGTAAAAGCTGCTGAACCCGCTCCTGCTGCGGTTGCTGCTGCACCTGTTGAGGAGCCCGCTCCTATGGCCGCTGCTGTTGCTGATGAGAAAAAAGAAGCTGCCGCTGTTGTTGCTGCTCCGGTTGATTCAGACGGAGACGGCGTTTACGATGATGAGGACCAGTGCCCCGGCACTCCTATGGGCTACAGTGTGAATGAAAAAGGCTGCTTCAAAAGCATGAAACTCCTCATCAACTTCGCAAATAACAGTGATGTGATAGATGCGGCCGGTATGGCAAAAATTCAGGAATTTGCCGATTTCATGAAGGCTACTCCCGTTCTTAATGTGGAAATTCAGGGGCATACAGACAGCAAAGGCAGCGATGCCTATAACCAGAAACTCTCTGAAAAAAGAGCGAAAGCCGTTGCGGCTGCCCTCGTTAAACAAGGTGTTGAATCCGGAAGAATCACTTCAAAAGGCTACGGAGAGACAAAACCTGTTGCTTCAAACGATACTGTTGAAGGCAGAGCGGAAAACAGACGCATAGAAGCTGTTGCCGTTGACGCTGACGGTGACAAAGTCAAATCTCAGAAGCCTGAATAAACGAATTAAGAAACATATAATCAAACAAGGGGGCTATTGTTAAGCCCCCTTTCTTTTTTCTCTCCATTTCTGACATTTATTTTATCACAGACTTAACACCAAAATGTAATCATTTGCTAATTAAAAAACTTTCTTATTACGTATTCTGACGAAGTTATGACACTGAGACTCTGTATCTGTAGATTATGATTAAGTACATGTGATTAAAGAGTTAATTTATAATTAGCAACATTTAATAAATACGATAATCACATAACACATGTCTAACATTTTTCACTTATCCTCCTGCTTGGTTGTTACACCAAAAAACTTACGGAGGACTTAAATTGAAAACGAAACTTTTTAAGTTACTGCTTCTCGTTCTTACTCTCAGTGTTCTTGCCGCCTGCGGTTCGGACGGAAATGACGGAAGCACAGGAAAAGACGGACAGGACGGCGAAGACGCATGGGCGCTTCCCAAACATGTAATCCTTTTTATAGGCGACGGTATGCACGAAGAGCACGAAGCAGCCGCAAGCCGCTATTACTACGGCGATGAAACCAGCCTTGTATGGAAGGATTCATCAGTATTCCCCTACTCCAACTACGCAACCACATGGGATGTAACCGCTTATAACACCCTCGCATCAGAAAGAAGCGAAGCAAGCTACGCAGCAGATACTTTCAGCGGCAGAACAGGCTTCGATGTCCTTCAGATGGGGCTTTCATCAATTACTAAAGACAAATACTTTCTCGATTCCTCAATGGGCGCGGCTGCCACAGACTCCGCATCCGCAGGAACGGCTATAGCAACAGGTGTCAAAACTGATGCAGGCAACATAGCATGGGAATCAGGCGACCCTGCTAACGGCGAGATTCAGACAATAGCCGAGTACTACAAGGCTAAGACAACACCCGGCAAAATAGGCGTTGTTACAACAGTGCCTATCTCGCACGCCACGCCCGCTGCATTTGTGAGCCACAACGTATACAGAAACAACTATCACGCGATATTCACTGAAATCAGCACTGTAACAAAACCAGACGTGGTAATAGGCGGAGGTCATCCTCAGGTTTATAACGAAACCTACCTTACAACCGCTCAGCTTACCACTGTTCAGGGCGATGCTTCCTATGAATATGTTGCGAGGAACACAGGCACTGACGGCGCAACAGCCCTTGCAGCAGCAACTGCTAACGCCGTGACAAACGGAACAGGACTTTTCGGAGTGTTCGGCAGCGCAGGCGGGCAGATAGCCACTCCCACAGTTACTGATACTCCCGGCACACCCTCTTTCACAAAGACAGAGAATGAGAGCCCCGTTCTTGCCGAATCCACTGAGGCGGCGCTTACTGTTCTCAGTTCAGGCGGCGGCGCAGGCGGTTTCTTTGTCATGCTTGAACAGGGTGACATTGACTGGACAAACCACTCCAACGATTACAAAGGAATGGTGGGCGGTGTGCTTGACCTTCACTACGCAGTGGAAAAAGCGGAAGAGATGATTGATAACGGCGTTAACGGCATGAGCTGGGCAAACACCACAATCATAGTCACTTCCGACCACGGCAACAGCTACCTGAGATTCAACAGAGGCAAAACCAATGGTCTCGGCGATCTTCCCCTGCAGGAAGTTAAGACAGTCTCCAACTGCCCTGCCGGAAACTATTGCGGCAGCTATGTTTATCCTGACGGCGAAGTATTCTACGGAACAGGCGGACACACTAACGAGCTTGTATCTGTTTATGCAAAAGGCGCGGACATCAGCAAGCTCACTGCGCGTCAGGGCGTTCTCTACCACGGAACGGCACTCATAGACAATACAGACCTTTTCAGAGTAATGAAATCGATTGCTGATGCAAACCGCAACGTAATCCTCTTTATCGGTGACGGTATGCAGAAGGCTCACGAAATAGCCGCTTCACGTTATATGTTTGGCATAAATAACCCCGAAGCGCTCTCTTTCCATTCTTTCGATTTCAAAGCAAACTGCACAACATGGGATATTGACACTTACAACTCATACGCAGCAGCAAAAGGCAAAGACCTCTACTCTGTTGCTAAGATGAACAACAGGATCGAGTACGGCATAGTCGGCTACGATGTAGCAGTTGCAGGAAGCTACTCTTACCCCCAGCTTGAGGAAGAGTACATCCGCAGATATGCGGCGACAGACTCCGCATCCGCAGGCACTGCCCTTGCCACAGGCAACAAAACGGTTGACGGCAACATCGCATGGCTCCCCGGTGATCTGGCTGGCGGAAACCTTAAAACCATAGCTGAAAAAGTCAAATCTCAGAGAAAAGGAGCAATTGGCGTGGTCACCACTGTTCCCTTCTCACACGCCACTCCTGCCGCTTTCGTATCCCATAATGTTAGCAGAAACAACTATGGTGAAATAGCCGCGGAAATAATCACAACAACAAGACCCGATGTAGTAATCGGCGCAGGACACCCCTCATATGTAGGCACTCCTTCCGCACCGAACTATCAGTACATCACTCAGGCTTCCTACAACGCTATAAAGGCAGATAAAGGTTACATTTTTGTGGAGAGAACAAACGGTGTGACAGGCGGAACTTCACTTCTCAGCGCTGCTGACAGTGCGGTAACGGCTAAGAAAAAACTCTTCGGTCTCTTCGGCGGTACAGGCGGACAGGTTGCCACCCCCACAGTCACAGACACTCCCGGAGCACCCACATTCGCAGCTACTGATTCCGAAAGCCCCCTTCTGGCTGATTCAACCGAAGCGGCTCTCAGGGTTCTTGCGCAGAACTCCAACGGATTCTTCCTTATGGTTGAACAGGGAGACATAGACTGGACAAACCATGCAAACGATTACAAAGGCATGGTGGGCGGCGTAATCGACCTTGAATACGCAGTTAAGAAAGCTATGGAGTTCGTTGATCAGCCCGGCGACAACATCGACTGGTCCAACACACTTCTCATAGTCACATCCGACCACGGAAACAGCTTCCTCAGGCTGAACAATACGCTGAAACCCGGCCTCGGCGACCTTCCCGCTCAGCAGAGCTATGTTGCTCCCTGCCCCGGTACATGGTGCGGCAGCAATATTTACCCTGACGGAGAAGTATTCTACGGAACAGGCGGACACACCAACGAGCTTGTCTCTGTGTACGCAAAAGGTGATTTTGCAGGTGAAACCTTCAGCAAATACAACGGTAAGATGTATGACGAAGGTGTAACCAAAATCATTGACAACACATTCATATTCAAGGCTATGGCAAACTTCCTCGGAGTGACAGTAAGCCAGTAACCTCCTCAATAACGCCCGCAAAAGCCCGTGAGATTCGTTTCTCACGGGCTTTTTTATTGCCAAATCATGGGAAGATATATAATAATTCTCTCCTATGAATCTTTTATCAATCGAAAAACTTAAGAAAAACTATGGCGACAGGACAATATTCGAGAACGTAACCTTCGGGCTGAATGAGGGTGACAAAGCCGCCATAATCGGCATAAACGGCAGCGGCAAATCAACCCTGCTTAAGATTATCGCAGGGATTGAAGAGGCTGACGGCGGAAATATCGCTATCAATAAATCATGCTCCATAAATTATTTATCGCAGTTACCTGATGTATTGCCTCATGTCAGTGTGATCGACTATATCTTCAAGTCCGACACGCCGACAATGCGCCTTATAAAGCGCTACGAACAGCTTTGTCATACCGACAGCCCGGAACTGCATAAACTCATGGCAGAACTGGATGCAAAAAACGCATGGGGATATGAATACAGCGTAAAATCTGTTCTGGGCGAGCTGGGAATACATGATTACAACATGAAAATGGGTGAACTCTCCGGCGGCATGGCTAAAAAGGTCTCACTCGCTCAGGCGCTCATTGACGAAGGGAGTCTGCTCATACTGGACGAACCGACCAACCATCTTGACATAGACACTGTGGAATGGCTCCAGAACCATCTGGAAACCACTAAAAAGACTGTTCTGCTTGTCACGCACGACAGATACTTTCTTGATAATGTCTGTAACGTTATTTTTGAGATAGACGAAGGCAGATTCACCCGCTACGACGGCAACTACTCATTTTATCTGGAGAAAAAAGCAGAAGCCGAAGCCCACGAGCAACGCAGACAGGACAGGCTGACTAATATTCTCCGCAATGAGCTTGTATGGCTGCGCAGAAGCCCCAAGGCACGCACCACCAAGCAGAAGGCAAGGATAGACCGTGCCGCGGTTATTCAGGACAGCATTGTCCGTAAAACGGAAAAGGAGCTTGAACTCAAAACCCTCGGACGGAGACTTGGCGGCAAAATACTTGACCTCAAAGATGTTTCCAAAGCTTACGGGGATAAGGTTCTGTTCCGTGATTTCAGCTACTCCTTCAAAAAAGGAGAAAAGCTGGGGATCGCAGGGGCAAACGGAAGCGGGAAATCAACCTTCCTGCGCATCCTCACAGGAGAGGAAGCACCGGACAGCGGAGTTGCGGACATAGGGGTAAACACATTTTTCGGAGTGTTCGACCAGCACAGCAAAGAGCTTGACCCTGAGATGAAGGTTATTCAGTACATTGAGGAAACAGCGAAAAATATCAAACTTGACAACGGACTGACCCTGTCCGCCACACTGATGCTTGAGCGTTTCCTTTTCCCGAAAGACAGCCACTACCGCCCGATCAGCAAGCTTTCAGGCGGTGAAAAACGAAGGCTGCATCTTGTGAACGAGCTTATCAAAAACCCTAACTTTATCATTCTGGATGAACCTACCAACGACCTTGATATACAGACCCTAAGCGTGCTTGAGGATTTCCTTGAGGACTTCGGCGGCTGTGCCGTTGTGGTTTCCCACGACAGATACTTCATGGACAGAGTCTGCGACACTATGTTTATCTTCAAGGGTGACGGAGTGTTTGAGCATTTTCCCGGCAGTTATTCCAACTGGCTGGAATCCAGAACCAAGGTAAAAGATAAGCCCGCAGAGAAGAAGGAAGCCCCAAAACCTGCGCAGGAGAAGAAGCGTAAGCTCACTTACGCCGAAAAGAAGGAATACGAAGGCATAGAGGCAGAAATAAGCCGCCTTGAAGGTGAACTGGCGGACATGACGGCGGAGCTTGGAAAAGGCGGAAGCGACTACTCCCGCCTTGCGGAACTGCAACAGAAGATAGATGCCGCTGAAACCGAGCTCCTCGAAAAAATGGAGCATTGGGAGTATTTAAGCGGGTTGGAGTGAGATTGCTTCGTCACGTTGTTCCTCGCAAAGACTGTAAGCCAGGGTCACTACGAGCTTCCGCAGGAAGAGTGGTAGTCTCAGTTTTTTTATCAAAAACATAAGCGGGTTGGAATAACCCGCCTAATTTAACTATCGCTGTCATCATCCCCAAGTTCTTTTAAAAGCGTTTCGTATTTTGCTGATTCAAACTCGAAATCCTCTGTGGATTTTTCAAGTTGAGTAAAAAGCTTCTCTATTTCCGATTCCCATTCGTTAAGCTCCTTTGAGAGTGAGCTTATTTTGGCGGTGTCGCCGCTCTCGGAAGCGGCTACGAGGAGGCTGTTTATATCCGCCATTCTTTTCTCGGCGGTTTCTATGGCTGTTTCAGTGTCACGGACTCTTTTTTCAAGCGGAGCAACAACCCTGCTCTTCTCGCTCAGGAGATCGGAGCGGCGCTTTCTCAGCTCTTTTTTTGTCAGCTTGCCCTGAGAAGTGACTTTCTTTTTCGGTTTTGTGGTTTCCTCCTCTTCGTCCCAGCCCTCTTTCTCAAGAAATTCGGCGTATGTGCCGTCAAAAACGCTTATGCTGTTATTTTTGAAGACTATAAGCCTGTCCGCCAGAGCGTGGAGAAACATCTCATTGTGGGTGATAAGCAGCAGAGTTCCCGGAAAGTCGTCCAGAGCCTCAAGGAGCGAGTCGCAGGACTGCATGTCAAGGTGGTTCGTAGGTTCATCCAGCATGAGGAAGTTAAGATGCTGGGCAAGGAGCTTGCCGAGCATCACCCTGCTTTTCTCGCCGCCGGAAAGAACGCCTATCTTCTTAAGCGCCGAGTCCCCTTCAAACATCATTATCCCGGCGATATTTCTGGCTCTCTGCCTGTCCACATCCGGCGCAGTCTGGAGGAGTTCCTCCTCTATTGTCCGCCTGTCGTCCAGAGTTTTTATATTTGTTTGTTCGTAAAAGCCTTTTTCTATACCGGGTCCGTAGTAAACCTCTCCCGCGTCCGGCTTCATCTCGCCTGCCAGAAGCTTGAGGAGGGTTGTTTTACCTTTGCCGTTTTTACCGATAATGCAGACACGCTCACCTGTGGTGATATTTATGCTGAAATCATTAATAAGCGGATCGTTTTTATCATAGCCGAAGGTTATTCCCTTAGCGTTCAGGCCTGTTTTGCCCTCATAGGGCTTATAGCGGAAGCCGAAGTCCAGATCTTTTATATCCTCAAGCTTTGCCCTTGAGCCCATCTTCTCAAGCATCTTCACCCTTGATTGGGCACGGCTTGCAAGAGATGCCTTCGATTTGAAGCGGGTGATGAACGCCTCAACCTCTTTGCGTTTCTGTTCCTCGTTCAGGCGGGTTTTCTCGTAGATCTCCTCTTCCATGGCTATCTGCTCATAGAGCTTGCCTGTGTCCCCTTCTATTTTGCGGATCTTTTTACGGTGGATCGCAACTGTGTGGGTAACAACGGCATCCATAAAGCTTCTGTCGTGAGTGATCAGCATCAGCTCACTCTTCCAGCTTCTCAGAAAGTTCTCCAGCCAGCGGACGGAGGTGATGTCCAGATAGTTTGTCGGTTCATCCAGCAGCAGCATGTTAGGCTCAGAAACCAGAACCTTAGCCAGATCCAGACGCACCTGATAACCCCCGGAAAACTCGGACGGATGGCGATACATGTCATCCTCAGTAAATCCAAGGCCGAAAAGTATTTTCTCCACCTTCCAGACCTGTCCCTCGTCCTCTTCCCGAAGCCCTTTGCAGCCTTCCTCAATCACTGTGTTCTCCGTGAAGTCAAGGTGCTGCTTAAGGTGTCCTATCACATATCTTTTCGGGAAACTCACCTGACCGGAATCAGGCGTTTCCTCTCCTATCATCATGCGGAAAATAGTTGTTTTTCCGTGTCCGTTTCTGCCGACCAGCCCAGCCCTTTCGCCTTTATTTAAACGGAATGAGGCATCCTCAAGGAGAACCTGCCCGCCGTAGCTTTTACTTATGTTTTCAACGTTTACCATCGTATGTACTCCACAAAATTTACACCGCTCCAGTCTGAGGGCGGGTATAATCTACTGGAAATCTTTGCAAAAGTGAAGGATAATGCGCCGATTCAAACTTTATTAACAGGAGTATCAGACATGATTCCGGTCATTTCATTTGTAGGAAGCAGCAACAGCGGCAAAACAACGCTAGTTGAGCAGGTAATCAAAATACTTTCGGATAAGGGAATCCGCATATCCCTTATCAAGCACGATGCCCATGGGTTCGAGATAGACCATGAGGGCAAAGACACATGGCGGCACAAAAAAGCCGGAGCCGTGCGGGTGCTTATATCATCCCCCGCTAAATACGCAATGATTGCTGACGGAGAGGCCGATTTGGGCGATATGCTCTATATGGCGGGTGACGGTGATATTGACCTTATAGTTATTGAAGGCTATAAGTCGTCCTCACTGCCCAAGATCGAGGTTTTCAGGGAAGCAAACGGCAAAAAGCCTGTGTGTACAGGTCATGCAAGCCTGCTTGCCGTAGCAACGGACACACCGGACAGCGAACAGCTTAAGAGTGCGCCCATGCTGCTTGATATAAACGACCCGCAGGCGGTAGTCCGCTTCATTGAAGAGCGCATACTCTGTGAGGAGAAACCTTTTCCCTTTGTCAGCCTTGTGGCGGACGGCAAAAAGATCGACCTCAACCGTTTTGCCTCCTTCTCACTGGCAAACACACTGAAAGGCTATCTGAAATCGTTGAAAGGCGCGGAAGATGCTGTGGAATTTGAGATAAAAGTCAGTATGAAAAAATAGAATCCAAAAGGCCACGGGGCGGGATGTCTGCTAAAATCCCTGAGCGAAAAACGCAGGGGAATCAGGGCGCCCGCTCCGGTGTGTTTATTTTAGTATGCGTCGTAATTTCCCGCCATGCTTGACACCTGCTGTCTTTGATATAAAATTGATATTCAGATGGGGGCAGAAAATGGAAAGAATCAAAGAGCTTATACAAATCAACCGTTCTTACCGCAGGTTTGACAACTCAAAAAAGCTTGATATGGGCTTTCTGGAAGATCTTATCTATTCAGCAAGAATGTCTCAGAGTGCGGCCAATCTCCAGCCTCTCCGCTACATCACAGTTACTGATGAGGAAAAGGCTGAGCAGGTTTTCTCAACCCTTGGCTGGGCAGGGTATCTTAAGGAGTGGGACGGTCCGGATCCGGATGAACAGCCGGTGGCTTATATTGTTGTTCTCAGCACTAAGGATTCTTCGTATGCTCAGGTGGATGCAGGGCTTGCCATGCAGAATATGTGCCTCACGGCTATTGCCGCCGGTGTGGGCTCATGCATACTCGGCAACATCAAAAAGGAGCGTCTGGCGCAGATTCTGGAGCTTGAGGACGACCTGACGATACTGTATGTGATAGCTCTCGGCTATCCGGTTGAGAATGTTCAGGTTATCAGCATAAGAGAAGCGCCCGATCACAAATATTTCAGAGATGAAAAAGGGAATCATTATGTCCCTAAGAGATGTATAGACGACCTGCTTATTAAGGAACTGTAGGGGAGATTGCTTCACTCCTGCGGAGTTCGCAATGACAGACAGCTCCGGGGATGCAGCTGCGCCGTGCAAAGCAAAACCGCCGTTTTGATTTCGGCAGTTTCTGTATCAAGCCTGCTGAAAAACCGTATTTAAAACGGCGTGAGCCTCTGCATCAAACTGACAGGACGTGCGGTTTGTGTTACCAATCAGAGTTCCTTGTCCATATATACATGAGTGTCTTTCTTCCAGCCGTTGCGGGAGTAGAACTGTATACCCTTGTGGTTTTTTTCCAGAACAAGCAGATGTATGCGGATATGTCCGCTTTCCCGGCAGCAGTCCTCAACGGCTGCAAGGAGCTTCGCCCCTACCCCTGAGCTTCGCAGGCTGCCTCTGACCACCATGTTTTCGACATAAGCCACCTTAGCGCCTTCATCCACGGAAATAAGTGACTGAGCCTGGCACATGCCGACTATCTCTCCGTCCTGCTCCGCAATGAAAATACAATAACGCTCAGGGTCGTTCATAAGCATTTCAAACCCTTTTCTCATTGCTGCTTCGTCCACTGTTTCGTTTTCGAGGGCGAGAAGCTCGCTCAAAACCTCTATCATGCCGCTTATATCGCTCTTTTCCGCAGGGCGGAGGGTAATAGTGTCTGTCATGTGTGCTCCGTTATAAATAGTGATAAAATCTCTATAATATTTTTGATCCTTAAAAGCAAATACTCTTTATAAAGCGGCTCTGAAACGTGTTAACAGAGGGGTTTATTAAATTTGTCAAAAAACTATTGCGAAATAGATAAAGGTTTATATCTTATGACATATAGCAGATGCACGGAACGCACGGGAAGCGACATTCCCCTGAGTTGTTCGGAACTCTAAAGAAGAACAAGAGCCGCAGAAGCATCGCTGGAGACAAATACGGAGGTGTTACCCGTTGAGTCACTTTAAAATCCCCTGCCCGGCAAGGTAAAAAAACGCAATGTGCCGATAGTCGGGCAGGGTTTCCAAAATTATGAATATGTTATGACATAGAAAAGGCACGGAGACATGAACCGTGCCTTTATTATTTGTGAAATTATTATTCGGGTTTATTTAAATAAAACAAACAGTAGTGTTTTTATTTGATAGAAATCACTGATTCCATAGATAAAAGCCCTGCCTCATCGCTCCAGCATACAATATCCTGCCAGTTGTCTATTTCGCTTTCCTTAAGAGCTATTTTTTCATTACCGAAGCAATAACCGCTGACAGGTTTGTCATTATTATAAATAATTTCAAAAACCTGTCTGCCGCTTTCCAGATAGGCTTTGATAAGTCCTGAATATTTGTCATCTGAAAAGCTGAACTCATATGCTGTCTTACCGTTTTCAAAGAAATAAACAGATAAACCGTTCTTGCGTCCCAGAACATAATCAGTTTCAGAACGGATATTGCCGCCTTCATAGTATTCTTTGATTTTTCCCTCAAAGGCTCCGTTTTCCAATTTTGATTCTAGGTATATTTGTCCTGATCTGTAAAATATTTTACCGTATTCAGGTGTCTGTTCGGATTTAAGCTGTCCGTTGTCATAGTAAACTTTTATATTTCCGGTTTTTAACCCGTTTCTGTATTCTATTTCATGGGTTTTTCTGCCTCTGATGTCGAATGCAGTAAGAATCCCGTCCGGCTTACCGTTTTTTATTTCTGCTGTGACTTCAGTCATACCCCCGTCTTTTTTCTCACAAACACCGTTTGCTGATTTATTGTTCTGAAGAATGAATATGCCGTTTATAAAAGATGCCCGTTCGCTGTCACAAAACCACTCCGCTGCATAAGTGTTTACAGCTAAGAAAAACAATAATATTAAAGAAAGTTTCATAAAAATTACCACTTAGAAAAAACAAGAACTTCTGAAGAGTTACGGTTTAAGGATTAACCTGATGATAACATGATTTTCTATATGCGCAACACAACTTACTTTTCAGGCAGCAAAAAAGCGGAGCCCGAAAGCTCCGCTTAGCAAATCTACCTTACAGCACCCTTGCCGCTTCGGTGGCCAGCCTGCTTCTTTCCCCTTTGTCTAGGAAAACTGTTGTGCAGTGGCGGAAGCGCGCCTGAGTGAACTTCTCAGAAGCGTTGATGAGCCCGTTGTCCCATTCGTTGAGGTATGGGTTGTCGATCTGCTTTAAATCGCCCGTGAAAACTATTTTTGTGTTGTGCCCTGCCCTTGTGATGATTGTTTTCATCTCATGGGGGCTGAGGTTCTGCGCCTCGTCTATGACGACGTAGGTATCGATAAGTGTTCTGCCCCTTATGTAGGTCAGTGCTTCGATTTCAAGTATGTTTGAGGCCTTGAGGTAGTCTATTGTTATGTTGTTCATCTGGCTTTTGTAGTATATGCCGTCCTTGCCGTCCCTTATCTCCTTGTTGCTGTTGCCGATGATGAAATCCAGATTATCGTAAATCGGCTTGAGCCATGGGTCGAGTTTTTCGGAGATGCTGCCGGGCAGATAGCCCAGATCGCGCCCCATAGGGATAGGCGAGCGGGTAACAAGCATCTTTTTATATGTGCCTTCATTAAGCACGGAATACATGCCCGCACAGAGAGCAAGCAGTGTTTTACCTGTTCCGGCTATACCTATGGCGAAAACAACGTCAATATCAGGGTCTAGGAGTGCTTCCATGAGGTATTTCTGTTTTCTGTTGGCGGGTGATATACCGAAGATATTTTCGTACTCCGTAACCCTTTTGAAGCCTTTAACCTCGCCCTCATCCTCGAAATATTTCACAAGAACGCCCTTCTTTTCGTCCACTTCGCTTTTCATCACGAAATATTCGTTAATTCTGGGGCTGAATTCCTCCATGTTTATGCCGTAGATGTAGTCCGGCATGGGGAGCTCGCTCTCCTGATACATCATGTTTATGTACGAGTCCGGCACGTAAAGAGTGTCGTCCTTGCTCTCCGTGAAGCTTCCCATGCGCTCGTGGTAGTAGTCCTCCGCTTTTATGCCGAGGGCGTTTGCCTTAACACGCAGGTTTACATCTTTGGAGATTATTATTGTTTCGTTCTTCGACTCGTTCTGGAGCTTTTTTGCTATCCCCAGTATGAGGTTATCGTTTCTTCTGCCGGAAAACTCCTCAGGGACGCTCTCTTTTGATTCCCTGTCATGGAACGAGATGAAAAGTGTCGCCCCGCTCTCCATTTTCACGCCTTTCAGGAGATCACCGCCTGTTCTGTAGTCCTCAATTTTGCGGATGAATTCACGGGCGTTGTAGCCGTTGAGATCCACGCCTTTTTTAAAGGAATCCAGCTCTTCCAGAACGATTGCGGGTATATAGATGTTGTTGTCATCGAAGGTTTCCAGAGCTTTCGGCGAGTACAGAATTACGTTTGTGTCTATTACGAAGTTCTTGATCTTTGAGGATTTTTTTACCGCTTTAGGCATTAACAACTCCAACCTTTTCTATGTTGTAATTTTCAACCGAGTAACCTTTAAAGTCAAGGACAGTTTTAGGTTAACCTTTGTCCGCACAAAAATTTAACGAAGATTGACACATGCCCTTTTAATTCTTAAAAACAGGGATGAGGATTTTTGTTTACGGAACACTGATGAAAGGATATGCGGGACATGTGGCTTATCTGGCAGGAAAAGAGCCGGAGGCTGAGGGATATATCCACGGGAAAATGTACCATCTGCCGGAAGGATACCCGACAGCAATATTCACGCCCGGCTTCAGGATTTACGGCGAAGTATATGATATAGATGAAGAAACCATGCACCGAATACGTGAATACGAAGACGTTTTTGAAGCAGAGCCCATTTATGAGGAAAGAACGGCAGATGTATATACAGACAAGGGCGTGATCTGCGCTGCGGTGTTCTTCGCTTCAAAGACCTTTGAGGAGCATGCCGGAGCCTCCGGTGTCCATGTTCCGTCCGGCAGATGGAGCGGAGGCTTATAACCCTTTTTCCGCTCTTATATGGCTGTTTATGGCGTCCATATCACTAATGAGCCCTTCACCCTTCACCACCAGATAATCCCCGACCATAAGGCCTGAAATGCCTGATTTGAAGAGTTTTTCCTTTTCCGCACCGGGGAAGATAAGTGTGCGCCCGCCGCATACCCGTATGTGTTTTTCAGGCAGGAGAAAACGGAACAGAGCCACAATTCTGAGCGCCTCTTCCTGCGGAAGCGGCCTTGAGCCTTCCAGAGGCGTACCTGTTATGGGATTCAGAAAGTTAATGGGCACGGACTGAACACCGATTCCTTTCAGTTCACGGGCGAGCTCCACTCTGTGCTCCCAGCTTTCGCCTATGCCGAATATTCCGCCGGAACAGACATAAAGCCCCGCTTCCACAGCGGCTTTGACTGCGTTGACATCCTCATCGTATTCGTGTGTGGTGCATATATTAGGGAAGAAGCTGCGGGATGTCTCAAGATTGTGGTGGTAGCCTTTCAGCCCGCTGTTTTTAAGGATGAGAAGCTGCTCTTTGGATAATACGCCGACGGAAATATCGGCATCCAGACCTAGGGAGGTTATTATCTCCACCGATTGCCTGAGAAGCTCAAATTCCTGCTCATTCGGAGATTTTCCGCTGATCACTGCCGCATACCGCTTCACACCCGCCTCTGCCATGCGGGCAGCGTGTGTGCGTATCTGCTCCAGGTCGATGTATGGGTAAACCGGCGTGCCGGTTCTGTGGTGGGCGGACTGGGCACAGAAAGTGCAGTCCTCGCTGCAAAGGCCGCTTTTGGCGTTTATTATGCCGCAGGTGTTTATTTCATCCGCGAAGAAATGCCTTTTCAGTCTGTATGAATACTCCAGAAGCTCTTCCAGAGGGGTTTTAATAATTATTTCTATATCAGAATCACTAATCTCCTGACCTTTCAGGGATTTGGCGTACAGGTTCTCAATCATCAAAAATCACCTTAATGCTTCTATTTCCTCTTCTGCGTGTCTGAGGCTTTTCTCCGTTTTCTGAATCTCAGCCGTCTGCCCTTCTATTTCATCAGAAAGGCCGTCCAGCTTGATTTCAAGGTCTTTTATGCGGTTTTTCAGCGCCGTTGTTTCCTCGCGCATTTTCCGCATTTCGGTTTCCATGCCATTAAGCGCGTCCAGCGTGGGGTTTTGCTTTCCGGCACAGGCGGAGATAAAAAGGGAGGAAAATATAATAACCAACAGAGACTTATTCACATTTATCCTGCCGGTTGACTTCATTTACATATTCGGCGAAGAGATAGCCTTCCCTGCCGTTGATTTTGGAGCGCCACCACTCACCCTCACGCTCAATAAGCATTACCTTGCTGCTGTAAACAGCGACACCGACAACATCTCCGTTAGGTGAAGGCCGGTTTCTGAGTTTGAGGCCGCTTCTGGCGGTTATACAGCCGTATTTTACTTCCGGACTGACCGGAACAGCAGGAGCCTGAACAGGCTGAACCACCGCAGGCGGCTCATCCTTAACAGGTTCCGGTTTGGCAGCGGGTGCGGGCTCAGGTTCAGTCACAGCATCCTCTATAACGGGGGCAGGTTCAGGGGTCTGAGCGGCTTCCGTTTCTGCCGCAGGCTCTTCCGCTGCGGGTTTTACTCCTGCGTATTGCTCTTCTATATCTTTCATATCAAAGAAAGTTTTTATCTGTAATCCGCCAAGGAGAAGCACCAGAAGAATCAGCACAGGGGTAAGATACTGCGCCACCGTAAACACACGGAGCGGCTGCCTGATGCCGGAAATATGCTTGATAGCTTCCCTGACATGCTTAGGCCCGACTTTTTTGTCCCTTGCATCTGCCGCTACCTGAAAGGCCTTATCTGCAACAAGGTTTACCTCAAGCGGGAGACCGTGCGAATAGCGGAAAATTTCGACTACAGCAGTGCTTTTCAGCACTTCCGGGTCTGTCCCTTTTGAGAGTTTTATACGATGCTGGAGATAATTTGCCGTATCGCTGAGGCCGAGAAGATTAAGTTCCGTAACGGAGAGAACACGCTCGCTCAGTGTTTTGACATTGCCGTACATAAGCTTGCTGCAAAGCTCCTGAGTGCCGACCATAAGCACCTGAACAAGCTTGCACTGCTCTATTTCCACCTCAGAAAGCTTTTCCAGCGTACGGAAGGTATCTATGGAGTATTCATCAGCATCATCTATGATGATCAGGTTGTTTTTTCCTTTCTTATACTCCCCCACGAAGTAGTCCATCATTACACCGAAATATTCGTTTTCAGTGGACTTAAACATCGCCTCTATGCCGAAGCCGTTGCATATTTTGTGGAGCAGATCAGCGTCAGAAGTTTTGGGAACATAAGAAACATTGCAATTGACAAGTGTTTCACGAAGCAGAGAGCAAAGAGTTGTTCTTCCTGTTCCGGGCAGACCGTAGAGCAGCATAAATCCCTTACGGCTGTTTATGCCGTATTCAAGCATTGTCATGGCTCTGTCATGGGGCGCTGAACAGAAAAAAGCCGCAGGTTCCGGGGTAAGCCGGAAAGGTTTGTCCCTGAAACCGAAGAAATCGATATACATAGCTGTCCTTATCATCTTAATAGCTTAAGACATGATATATGAATTACAAATTATTTTCAATAATATAGGAGAAAGAAAAGAAAACCGCGGAAGAAGGGAAATTAAAAAGCTCCCTTCATATGAAGAGAGCTTTTTATTCCTTGGAATTGTTGTCTCAGTAAAACAAGAGACAGCTTAATCTACGCTGTCTTTGAAAAGTTTGCCGGCAACAAATTTGGGCACCCTTTTGGAGGGGATAGTCATCTCTGCACCAGTCTGGGGATTTCTGCCCTTGCGCTCTTTCCTTGCGGAAACAGAGAATGTTCCAAAGCCTACAAGTGTAACTTTGTCATCTGCTTTAAGAGCTTCAACAGTTGCCTCTTCAAAAGCTTTAAGCGCTTTTTCTGCGTCAGACTTTTTCAGCCCTGACTTCTCGGCAATCTTCTCAATAAGTTCCTTCTTATTCACTACAACCTCCTCACTCAAGAAGTTTCTATAGGTTATACACAGTGGTACCTATAAAATCAAGATATTATTCATTCTTCAACCGCAAAAACAGCAATTTTCAAAGGCTCAGAAGTAGCTCTCTGACTACCTTTGAGGCTGTTACGGTTGACACTCCGCTGTGATCATAATGCGGCGAAAGTTCAACCACATCAGCAGCTTTTATGTTCAATTTACTGATAACACTGAGAATATTATAAATCTCAATAAACTGCCATCCGCCGGGTTCAGGAGTCCCTGTGCCCGGAAAGGCTGATGGATCAAGCACGTCAAGGTCTATCGTGAGATAAACAGGCCTGTTTCCGATAACCTTGGGCAAATCGGCGAAAGGTGTTACCATTGTACCTTCTTTTTTTATAAGATCAAACTCTTCTTTTGTTCCGGAACGGATTCCGTATTGAAAAATATTTGATATACCAGTTATTTCTGAAATTCTTCTGATAACCGTAGCATGGGAAAGCCTTTCGCCCATGTAGTCATCACGGAGATCGGCGTGTGCATCCAGATGAACAACGCATATATCCTTTGTTTTGAGGCTTACGGAGAGCGCATGGAAAAGCGGAAGCGTAACCAGATGTTCACCGCCGATGGAGATAAGTCTCTTCCCTGAGTTGAAAACCTCAAGCGCTGCGGCCTCTATAACACCGAGTATGTTTTTTTTGTTTCCGAAGGAGAGCTCCAGATCGCCTATATCGCAGATTTTCATATCTCCGAGATCAGCGTCCAGCATGGGGCTGTAGGTTTCTATACCGTATGAAGAAGAGCGTACTGCGTCGGGTGCGAATCTTGAACCCGGCCTGAAACTGCATGTTCCGTCATAGGGCACGCCCATGATTATGTTTTCTGCTGTGTCAAAGGGTTCGTCACAGGAAATAAAGCAGTTGCTGATCGGTTCAAATTTCATATGCTCAGTGGTTTCTCCGTTCAAAATAAATTCTAAGCTTTCGAATAAATAGAGGGGAAGCCGTATGCACGGCTTCCCGCCGTAAAAGTTACTATACTACTTTATTAAGAGTTCTGCAATCTGTACTGCGTTTGTGGCAGCACCTTTTCTGAGCTGATCGCCGACTACCCAGAAGCTGAGTGTATTGTCCGCGGATATATCTTTCCTTATTCTGCCCACGTAGCAGTGATCCTGACCGGCAACGTAAAGGGGCATGGGATATTCGTTCTTTTCGGGATTATCCTTAACTATCAGTCCGGGTGCTTTACTGAAAAGCTCACGGGCAAGCTCAGGGGTAATCTCTTTTTCTGTTTCAACAGTAACAGCCTCGGAGTGAGCGGAGAGAACAGGAACACGAACGCATGTGGCGCTGACCTTAATGTCTTTATCGCCCATGATCTTTCTTGTTTCGTTGAACATCTTCATCTCTTCTTTGGTGTAGCCGTTGGCTGTGAAGCTGTCTATATGAGGAAAAACGTTGAAGAGAAGCTGATTGACAAACTTCTCAACCTTGATCTCTTTTCCTTCCGACCATGATTTGGTCTGATCCATAAGCTCCTGCATTGCCTGTGCGCCCGCACCGGAGGAAGACTGGTAGGATGAAACCACCACTCTCTTGATTCTGGAGTAGGCGTGAAGAGGCTGGAGCGCAACAACCATAATGATTGTGGTGCAGTTGGGGTTGGCGATGATGCCTTTATGCTTGAAAGCGTCCTGCGGGTTGACTTCGGGCACTACAAGAGGCACTTCGTCATCCATTCTGTACGCTGAGCTGTTATCCACAACAACCGCGCCTGCTTTAACTGCGGAGGGGGCAAATTCAAGGCTTCTGCCGCCGCCTGCGGAGAACAGGGCTATGTCTATATCCTTGAAGCTGTCGTGCGTGAGTTCCTGCACCGTGTAATCCTTACCCTTGAACTTAAGCGTCTTTCCTACTGAGCGTTTGGAAGCAAGAAGTCTGAGTTCTGCTATGGGGAAGTTTCTCTCTTCGAGAATCTGGAGAAAGGTTTCTCCGACGGCGCCGGTCGCTCCGGCAATGGCCACGTTGTAAGCTTCTTTTTTCTGTAATTGCGCCATTATTGCACCTCAAGGAATATGGTAGTAAATGAAATATTATCAGAACTCCCTTTTGTCAACAGTTAAAGAGCTAATCCGGACTTTAGAACACTATTATTTATCTGAGCTTGTGTTCGTTGTTTGATCGTGCTATCACTGAATAAAGTTAAACTTAACAGGAAAATAATCCATGTACGAAAGGAAGATATACGAAATCCCGCTGAAAGGCGGAAAAACCATGCGAATCCGTCAGGGAGCATTCGGCAGCGGAGAGCACGAAACCACCCTCGCCTGCCTGAAACATCTGCAAAAAATGGACTTGGCGGGGAAAAAGGTTCTGGACGTGGGCTGCGGCACGGGAATATTGGGTATTGCCGCCTGTATGCTCGGCGCTGAAATGTGCATCGGGTTTGACCCCAGCTTCGCCGCATGCGAAACCGCCCTCTTCTGCAATGAGCTTAACGGCGTGACGAACAATTATGTTATATGCGGGTATAACGATGCCGTGCGCGGCAGGTTTGACGTTGTGGCGGCGAATATATATCAGGATATTCTTATTGCGCTCTGTCCTTATATAACTGATATTTTAACTGACGAAGGAATCGCCCTGCTCTCCGGCATTCCGCTGGAATATAATTACGATGTAAGGGTTTGCTACGAAAGGCAGAGGTTCAAAGTCCTTGACTTGAATCTGCATGATGAATATAGTACGATTCTTTTGAAAAAGGGCGGTTAGCTCATCAGGATAGAGTGCAGGCCTCCGAAGCCTGAGGTGATGGGTTCGACTCCCATACCGCCCGTTATATTTTCCTTTATTTACAAGTGAATCTAAAAAATGTTGCCTCATTTACAGACACCCATAAGCGTAATCCTTATGAGTTGTTATTACTCTCTAGTAATGATAAGATAAATATGGAATTCAAGATGCAATTTAAGCTGGAAAACTATAAAACGGTACAAAAAATGAATCCAATGTGCTAAAAGCGAGCAAAAAAATGAACATAAAACAACTCGTAGAAAAGTATCACTTAAACAGAGATTCCTATCTCACTGATGTGTATAATGAAACACAGCTTCGCAATGATTTTTTAAACCCTTTTTTCGAATTATTAGGCTGGGATATTAAGAACAGTGCAGGAAAATTTACAAACGAAAGAGAAGTAATTCTGGAAGAGACATTAAGAACAAATGCTTTTGAAAACTCAAAGAAACCCGACTATACCTTTCGTCTATTTTCTGAAAGGAAATTCTTTGTAGAAGCAAAGAAACCGTTTATAAAAATCGAAACTGACAATAACGCTGCCAAGCAAGTAAGACGTTATGGTTTTACAGCTAAATTAAAAATTTCCATCCTTTCTAATTTTGAATACCTCATCATTTACGATACATCTACAAAAGTTGAGAAAGAAGATACATTTCAAACATCACTTGTAAAAAAATACCATTACACTGAATATGAAAATAAGTTTGATGAAATTAAACGATTATTAGGAAAAGAAGCTGTTTATACAGGTTCTTTTGATAACGAGTGGAGATATATTGAAAATAAGATCGTTCAATATTCTGTTGATAATCTCTTCCTTAAACAAATCAATGAATGGCGAAAATTATTAGGTTTTGAAATTTATAAACATGACCAAGAAATTAATGAACAATTATTAAACGATATTGTTCAAAATTATCTAAATCGTATATTATTTCTGCGTGTTTGTGAAGATAGAAATTTGGAGAATTACCAAACACTTTTGTCGTTTGCTAACGCTGATGACTTCGAAGCCTTAATCAATAAATTTCATAAATCAGACAAACGCTATAATTCAGGACTATTTGACCAGCGATTAGGAAATAAAATCGTAAAAGATATTAGCTCTGTTTTTTGGGAAATTATAAAACAACTTTATTACCCTGAAAGCCCATACTCTTTCAGTGTTTTTTCTTCTGATATTTTGGGAAGTATTTATGAAATTTTTCTTTCTGAAAAATTAATAATTCAAAATAAAATCGTCGAATTAGTGAAGAAAGAAGAAAATAGTGACAGAGATATTGTTACCACTCCAGTATTTATCATCAACGACATTTTGAGAAATACTATTTTACCAAAAATTAAAGATAAAACAGACAAAGAAATTTTTAAATTGAAGTTTGCTGACATCGCGTGCGGTTCAGGAGCATTTTTGTTAGAACTTTTTCAACTGCTACACGACACTTTGGTTGACTATTACTTAAAAAACAATAGCCAATCAAAACTCATTCAAACAGATGTTAATACTTACAAATTACCATTTGAAATTAAACGACAAGTTTTATTGAATTGTGTTTTCGGGGTTGATAAAGATTACAACGCCGTTGAAGCAACGAAATTTGGTTTATTGCTGAAATTATTGGAAAGTGAAGATATGAATTCAACCAATGATACAAAACCTGTCTTACCTGATCTTTCAGAAAATATATTTTTTGGAAACAGTTTATTGAATCCATCTCAAACTGAAAATCCAACAGAGATAAATCCGTTTGATTTCTCAAAACTTCGTTTTGATGCTATTGTTGGTAATCCACCTTATATGAAGTCTGAAGATATGAAAAATATCACACCACTTGAATTACCTGTTTATAAAAGGTATTATAAGACAGCTTATAAACAATTTGATAAATATTTCTTATTTATTGAGCAAGGTTTAGATTTATTAACTGATGACGGGATTCTGGGTTATATTGTTCCAAATAAGTTCACTAAAGTTGGTTCAGGGCAAAAACTCCGCAAGTTACTTGCAGATAATAAGCATTTGCATTCAATCGTTTCGTTTGGTGCAAATCAGGTTTTTGCAGACAAAACAACATACACCTGCTTGCTCATTTTGAACAAGAGAGCACAAGAATTTTTTCAATACACAGAAGTAAAAAACCTTAAGAGTTGGAAAGTACGTAAACCTGAAGCACTGAATTTTGCTTTCAAAAGATTTGAAGATTTAAACAATGAAACTTGGGTATTAGTTCCATCTGAACTAACTGATGTGTATCATAAAATTGTTTCCAAAAGTGTAAAATTAGTTGATTTAACTGGTGATGAGAATATTTTTAACGGCATTCAGACAAGTGCAAATGATGTTTACATTTTCATACCAACTAGTGAGGATAATAACTATTATTACTTTTCTAAAAGTGGTGTTAACTATCAAATAGAAAAAGAAATTACAAAACCATATTTCAAAACTTCTTCTGGCGAAGATAATTTATACACCTACAGAACTTTTAAACCAAACGCGAGGGTTATATATCCATATTATCCAACACAGACTGGTGTTAGTATAATTCCTCTTGCGACCATTCAAAAGCAATTCCCTTTGGCTTATAAGTATTTACAATCAAAAAAAACAATTTTAAGTAATTCAAAAAGAGATATTAAACCTATTCCTCAAACTCAGGACGAATGGCATAGATACGGCAGGCATCAAAGTTTGGATAGTTGCGGGTTACCACAAAAAATTATTGTTGGTGTTCTTTCCGTTGGCGACAAATATGCAATTGACACGCATGGGACATTGATTTCATCTGGAGGCACAGCTGGTTATTGTGTAGTTGCCATTCCTGAAACTCTGAAGTACTCCATTTACTATATTCAGGCTATTCTCAATTCAAAATATTTAGAGTGGTTTAGTGTCTTATATGGTGAAGTTTTCAGAGGTGGCTACATTGCAAGAGGTACAAAAGTTTTAAAAAATTTACCAATTCGCAAAATTGATTTTAATAACTCAAATGAAAAAATGCTTCATGATAATATAGTTAAAACTCAAAAAGAGTTAATTAAAATTCATGATATAATAGATGCTAATACAGGAGATAAGAGAACTTTAACATCACTTGAAAGATGTTTTTCGAAAGAAAGAACGAACTTAGATAAACTGTTAGCCAAATTATATAATTTAGGTAATGATGATTTATTGATCCCTTTAATCAAAGAATTGTATGAAGCTAATTGATAATATAACAACTGAAAAACTTCGTGGTGGTTTTTACACTCCAGCAGCAATAGTTTCATTTATATTAAAATGGGCTATTAACGGAAGCTCTGATTATGAAATATTAGAACCGAGCTGTGGAGATGGAATTTTTTTAGAACAACTAAAAAAAGATAATCACAAGTTTAAATCAGTAACTGCTATTGAACTTGATGAAATTGAAGCAAGGAAGACTAACAAAATCAAACTTAGAAATAAAACCATTATTAATACTGACTTCCATTCGTATTGTAATAAGACAATAGAAAAATTTGATTTAGTTGTTGGTAATCCTCCTTATATCCGCTATCAATATTTCAATAAAGATCAGCAACAGGAAGCAGATGTAATATTCAGAAGAGCGGGATTAAAATATTCAAAACTTACTAACGCTTGGGTTTCTTTTGTAGTTGGTTCAAGCTTATTGTTAAAGGAAAAAGGGAAGATAGGTTTTGTCATTCCTGCTGAATTATTGCAAGTTTCATATGCAAAGCAATTGCGTGAATTTTTAGCTCATTACTATAACAAGATCAATATTATCTCATTTGAGAAGCTTGTATTTACAGATATTCAACAAGAGGTGGTTTTACTTTTATGCGAAAAAAATGGGAATGATTCACATTTAATTGAACACTTAGAATTGCGAGATGCTTCTGACCTTTCAACTTTGGATATAAATAGGTTGAAATGCCCTGCCAAAAGAATAGATTTTAAATCCAATAAATGGACTTATTATTTTTTGGAACAAGACGAAATTGATTTTTTAGAAAATATTACTGTAAAAAGAAAAATTCCGACAATTGGGAACTACGCAAGTGTAGAAGTCGGAATAACAACAGGAGCAAATAATTATTTCACCGTTCCTGCTTCGACAGTTGCTCGTTATTGTTTAGAAGAATTTGCAAAACCGATGGTCGGTAGAAGCGTTCAAGTGAATGGTGTTATTTTCACTGAAAATGATTGGCTTACTAATCTGCATGCAGAAGTCAAGGCAAACCTATTGATTTTCCCTCCTAAAGAAAAACTCAACGGACATGTAGAGGTAAACAATTATTTAAGGTATGGAGAATCACTTGGTATCCATCACGGTTATAAAACAGGCATTCGTGATGATTGGTTTGTTATTCCATCTATCAAACTTTCAGATGCATTATTCGTACGCAGAAATAATTTATTTCCTCGTCTAATACTGAATGAAGCTAATGCATATACCACAGATACGATGCACCGTGTTTTCATTAAAAATACAACTAATAAAAAGGCGTTTATTGCAAGTTTTTATAATTCGCTTTCATTGGCATTTTCTGAAATTGTAGGTCGTAGCTATGGCGGCGGTGTGTTGGAATTAATGCCAAGCGAAACAGAACAAATTTTATTGCCTTATCAAGAAAAAAACGCAGAATTACTTTCTACCATTGATAGAGTTATGAGAGAACAAAAGAATATTATGGAAATTTTAAAAATCACTAATCAACATATTTTGAAACAAGGCTATGGGTTTACGGACAAGGAAATTTGTTTAGCTGATAGTATTTGGAAAAAACTATCAGTTAAGAGATTAAACAGAGGGAAAAAATAAAACCATACTCATTACGTTTGGCTAATATCAAAATTCCCTGTACTTCCCCCAAATCTCCCCTCCAAATAACTCAATTTTTATCTTTTTTTATTTGCCTCTCACATCAGCAGTTTATCTGCTTCATGAAAACTTTTTTCAAAAAAATATGCGTACCTGTACCATGGTACGATGTTCCTGTTGTTTTCCTGATTTAACATTGATTATCAATAAAAACCTAAGAGGTATTTTATGGCTCAGGCAGGAACAATCAAATCAATCAGCGGAACGGTAACGGCACTCGGTGCTGACGGTCAGGTTCGCACACTCGGAGTCGGTGATATAGTTTTTGAAAACGAAATCATCCAGACCGGAATCGGCGGTTCAGTGGTTATCACGCTCGCTGACAACAAGGAAATATCTCTCGGCGAAAATGCTGAGATGATGCTCGATGAAACTGTAATAGCCTCAGTGGAAAGCGGAGATGCTTCTGTTTCCGATGTTGATGCCCTTCAGGCTGCACTTGAAGCAGGTGAAAACATTGATGACATCGAAGAAGAAACAGCCGCAGGCGAAGGAGACCAGTTCGAATTCCTCGCATCTTACTACGGCGGTGACGACACAGCAGGTCAGGTAGGCAGTTACCTCCTTGATGCGGCTGAGGATGAAGGCGGACTTGACGCTGCGGATGAAGAGGGAGCAGGTAATACTGACCCTGTGGCGGCTGATGATGCCATCATTATGGACGAAGACGGCGTTTTCTCAGGCCAGCTTCCCGCTGCGACTGACTTAGACGGCGATAACGTAACCTACTCTGTAGGAACACCCCCGGTTAACGGTATTCTCGTTATCAACCCCGACGGTTCCTACACATACACCCCCAACTCCAACTATAACGGTCCGGACAGCTTCACCTATGTAATAAACGACGGAAACGGCGGCACAGCCACTTACACAGTGGAAATAACTGTTAACCCCGTTAACGATGTTCCTGTGCTCACCGGGGATGAAGGCAATGTCATTGAAGATGTAGTAACCTCCGTAAACGGTCAGGTGACTATAGATGACATAGACGAAGGCGAAAGCTTCTTCCGCCCCTCCGAACTTACAGGAGAATACGGCTCGTTCACACTTGATGCAAACGGCAACTGGACATACAGCCTCAATAACGGTAATCCCGCTGTTCAGGCTCTGCCCGCAGGAGCTACTCTCACAGAAAGCTTTGAAGTTGTTTCTCTGGACGGTACAGCAACAGAGACTGTAACCATAACTATTACAGGTACAAACGATGTACCCGTTATAACCGGTGAAGCATCAGGCGATGTTATTGAGGACGGCGAAGCTCTCTTCACTTCCGGCAAGCTTGACATAGCTGATGTTGACACCGACGAAAGCTTCTTCCAGCCCGCTGAACAGGAAGGTGAATACGGCTCATTCGTAATGGATGAAAACGGCAACTGGACATACAGCCTCAATAATGAGAACCCTGCAGTTCAGGCTCTGCCCGCCGGAGTGACCCTCACTGAAACTTTCGAAGTTATCTCCCTTGACGGTACTGCAACAGAGACAGTAACCATAACTATTACAGGTACAAACGATGTACCCGTTATAACAGGCGAAGCTGAAGGCAGCGTTTATGAAGACGGCGAAGCGCTTTTCACTTCCGGCAAGCTTGACATAGCTGACGTTGACACCGGCGAAAGCTTCTTTGAGCCTTCCGAACAGACGGGTATTTACGGCTCATTCGTAATGGATGCTGACGGCAACTGGACATACCAGCTTAACAACGAAAACGGCGATGTTCAGGCTCTGCCCGCAGAAGCCACACTCACCGAGTCATTCGTTGTTTACTCTGTGGACGGTACAGCCTCTGAAACTGTCACAATAACTATCACAGGCACAAATGATGTTCCCGAAATTTCCGGCGATAAAAAAGGCACTGTTTACGAAGACGGTGAAGTGCTTTTCACTTCCGGTAAGCTTGATATAGCCGATATAGACGAAAACGAAAGCTATTTCCGTGTTCAGGAAACCACAGCAGGTAAATACGGCACATTCAGCATTGATGAGGAAGGCAACTGGGTCTATGACCTCAATAATGATGCTGTTCAGTTCCTCCCCCAGGGAGCAATACTGAAAGAATCCTTCACTGTCGTTTCTCTGGACGGCACAGCTACCCAGAAAGTAACAGTCACAATAGTGGGCACTAATGATGTACCCGTTATAAGCGGCAAGGATGAAGGCTTCGTTACGGAAGATCAGAATGTTATCTTCGGCAAACTGGTAACTGGCGGAATCCTTACCATTGACGATGCTGACCTTCTTCAGGATTTCTTTAAACCTGAAATAGTCAAAGGCGAATACGGCACATTTACTATGGGGCCGCTCGGCGTATGGACATACACAGCAACAAACGGCAGCTCAGCCATTCAGTCACTCCCCGAAGGCGCGACTCTGACTGAGAAATTCACTGTAACCTCCATTGACGGTTCCGCTACCCATGAAATTACCGTAACTATAACAGGCACTAACGATGTACCCGTTATAAGCGGTCAGGACAGCGGTTCTGTTACGGAAGACAGCAACTTCCTGCTCCTCAGCACCAACGGAAAGCTTGATATAGTTGATGTTGATACCGGCGAAAGCTCCTTTAAACCCTCCGCACAGATCGGTAAATACGGCGCATTCGTAATGGACGAGGACGGAAACTGGAAATATACAGCGCTCAACCTGCACCCCTCTATACAGAGCCTCCCCGCAGGAGCAACACTGACAGAAGAATTCACTGTTGAATCCTTTGACGGTACTGCCACAGAAACTGTAACTGTCACCATAGTGGGAACAAATGATGTTCCGCTTATGATAGGCGATTTTAAAGGCGCAGTTGTTGAGGATGTCAAACTCGGCACTTCCGGCAGAATATTTGTTCTGGATGTTGACACAGGAGAAAGCTCTGTCAGACCCGTTGAAGATGCAGAAGGCACTTATGGTAAATTCACCATAGATGCGGACGGCAAATGGACATATGAACTTGATAACGATAATATAATCGTTCAGTCGCTTCCCAAAGGCGCTAAAGTTACCGACACGTTTGAAGTAACCTCTTTTGACGGTACAGTTACGAAAACCGTAACCGTCACAATAACAGGCACAAACGACCAGCCCGAAGTCAAAGACGTTTCCAAAGTCGTATTCGAGGACGGAAGAGTTATTGACGGACAGCTTGAGGTAACGGATGTAGATACCGGCGATACCCATACTTTCGCTCTGGTTGATGACGCTCCCGCAGGTTTCACACTGAACCCCGACGGCTCATGGTCATTTGACCCTGACAACGATGCTTACGACAGCCTCGCAAAAGGCGATGTGCTTGTGCTTAAGATCCCCTACACTGCCACAGACAGTTCAGGTGCTTTTAATGCCGAATCAGAAGAAGGCATGATAACCATCAAGGTTATAGGCACAAACGACAGACCGGAAGTTGAAGACGTTGAGTTCGGCGTATATGAAAACGGCGCAAAATACACCGGTCAGCTTGATGTGACAGATGTGGACGAAGGCGACAACCATATATTCCTCCCCGCAGGAAAACTGCCCGCAGGCTTTATACTGCTGCCCAACGGCGAGTACAGCTTCAACCCTTCTAACCCGGCGTATGAAAGCCTGAGAGAAGGTCAGGAGATAATTCTCACCGTGAAATATGTTGCTGTTGATGATTCATTCTCCCTCAACTCAATCTCCGAGACAGGGACAATCACAATTACAGTAACAGGCACAAACGACCAGCCCTGGGTTAAAAACGTATCTAAAACAGTCTACGAAGGCGGAGACGAAATCAGCGGACAGGTTAAGGCCTACGACATTGATAACGGCGATACCCATACATTCGCACTGGTTGATGATGCACCCGCAGGCTTCACATTCAATTCAGACGGTACATGGTCATTCGACCCGGCTGACCCCGCTTATGACAGTCTGGCAAAAGGCGAGATATTAACTCTTAAGATCCCCTTCACTGCCACAGACAACTCCGGCGCGGCTAATGCCGAATCAGAAGAAGGGTTCATCACAATCAAAGTTAAAGGTACAAACGATGCGCCCGTGGCTGTTAACGATGAAGTTGAAGTGGATGAAGACGGCTCAGTGACCTTCGGTGTTCTCGACAACGACTATGATGTTGACGGCGATGACATATCCATTGATGACTTCACTCAGCCTGAAAACGGTACTGTTACGCTTAATCAGGACGGAACATTCACTTATGTTCCCAATGAGAACTACAACGGTGATGACAGCTTCACTTACACAATAACAGACCCCAGCGGCGAAACAAGCACTGCTACTGTAAACATTACCGTTAACCCGGTGAATGACGCTCCTGTGGCTGTTGATGACGGAAGACCTAATTTCAGCTTCTCAGGACTTTCAGGCAACTACTATGCTGTAAGCACAGAGTTCAACGGGCTCTCAGGCAGCACGTATAATAATGACAACGGTTACCTGATAGATAACCTGACTGAGTTCAAGCACATAGTCGATACAACAGATCCCGCGGCTACTTTTGAAGCCACAAAAATCTGGTACGGCTACGGCAATAACAACGGCGTGTCCACAGGCAACAGTCTGGCAGAGTTCCTCAACCATGACGGCGCTTCGCTTGAATATGTCAACGGACAGACAGATACACCGGAAGGCGGCTTCCATATAAGCGGCAAAATCTGGATCGAAGCAGGCACTTACAACTTCAAAGTATACGCTGACGATGGCTATGACATACTCATAGACGGCGAAAGCGTGGCGAAGTTTGTTAACAACCAGTCACCCGCAACGCACGTACACGATTCCTTCACAATTGAAGAAAGCGGATGGTACGACATTGATATGTACTGGTGGGATCAGGGCGGCGAATATGTGTTCCAGCCTATGATAAGTGATGACGGCGGACTCACATACACCCTTCTGACCAACGAAGGCACATACACTACCGCTGAAGACACAGCAATAGACTTTACTGCTGCGGATCTTCTTGATAACGACTTTGACATAGACGGCGATGAACTCACCATAATAGGCGTGGGCAACGCGGTTAACGGAGAGGTTGTTCTTAATGATGACGGAAGCGTGACGTTCACACCTGACGCTGACTACAACGGCCCTGCTCAGTTTGAATACACCATTTCAGACGGCAACGGCGGAGAGGACACAGCAACGGTTTACCTTGTGGTTTCACCCGTTAACGATGCTCCGGTTGCAGAAAATGATTTCGCTGAAACAAATGAAAACGAAAGCGTTATTATCAATGTTCTGGATAATGACACTGATGTTGACGGCGACAGCCTCAGCATTCACACATATGACGGAACATCTGAAAACGGCGGAACAGTAACCCTTAATCAGGACGGCACGTTCAGCTACACACCTGTACAGGGATTCAGCGGAACAGATACATTCACATACACCGTGACTGACGGAAACGGCGGATTTGACACTGCGACAGTAACTGTTGAAGTAGCAAACACCAATGATGTCCCCGTTGCTCAGAACGACTATGTGAGTGTTGTTGAAGGCAGCTCAACGACTCAGACTGTCAACCTTGTCCTTGTGATCGACACATCAACAAGTATGAATGATAAGGTCGGCAGCCTCACAAGACTCCAGATTGCCAAAGCGGCTCTGCAAAACCTTATCGATAAGTACGGTGATTCTCTCGGAAGTGTAATGCTTGTCGATTTTAATGACAGCGCTAAGCTTTACACAATAGACGGAGAGAAATGGCTCACTGCTGAACAGGCTAAAACCGCCATTGAAGGTCTCACCACTAAAAACTATACCGACTATGACCACGCTATAGAGGTTGTGAGAACCTCTTACACCGACGCTCCTGATGCGGATAAAACTTATGTTTATTTCCTCTCAGACGGTGAGCCCATGGGCAGCGACGGAGGAAACGATAACTCTATAAGCAGTGGAGAACGCACAACGTGGACTAACTTCCTCAGCACTTCAGGTATTGATGAAGTTTTCGCAATCGGAGTGGGTTCAGGAATAAGCAATACTCAGCAGCTTGGAATGGTTGCATGGACGAGTGATGCTGACAACAACCACAGCGGCAACGTAATAATGGTTACAAACGATAACCAGCTCTCCGCCATACTTGAGGGCACAGTGAACCTGAACACTGTTGAAGGCAATCTGCTTGACAACGATGACTTCGGTGATGACGGTGCAGGTTCACCCCAGCTTGTATCTGTTGAGTACAACGGAGTGACAGTGGAGTTCGATTCCTCAACAACAGAGCATACCTTTGACCTCGGCGAAGCAGGCAAGGTAACAATCTACAGTGACGGAAGGTATGAATACACCTCCGGAACAGATGTTGCTGACGATGTGACAGCCGAAATCAAGTATGTAATACAGGATGCTGACGGTGAAACTTCCGAAGCTACACTTACGCTCACAACAACAGACAGCAGCGAAGTATTTGCGGCTGACAACGCTAACCATGCGGTAATAAGCACAGTTGAGGCACCTTCTGTCACTGAGACAAGCAAGCTTCTGGATTCCGGCAGTATATACGATACAAACAGCGGAACAGCAGTCGGTACTTACGGTCAGAAAACGACAGGCTCATTTGATGTTGCAAGCGGAGAATCATCTTCACTGAGTTTCAGCTACTCAATAAGTAATTTTAACAACGGTGATACTTTCACATGGGCTGTTCAGAAACTTGTTAACGGAACATGGGTTAACGTTGAAAGCGGTTCTGTGACAAATGGTGCAAACGGTTCTGTAACAACAGGCAGTCTGGAACAAGGCACATACAGACTCCAACTCACAGCAAATGATCAGACTGGCGGGAAGAACCCCAGAACATTTACTGTAAACTACTCCAACATCAATATCACTACTGTAACCGAAAGCTATGAGTATCTTGTGGCTGCAATGGTTTCAGGCAACGTGCTTACGGATGCCAACAACTACCTCGGCAGTGACGACCAGTGGGGCGCTGTGGATGATATGGGCTCAGAAGGCGCAGCATTCACCGTATTCAACGGAACAGACTACGTTTCACCCGATGCGGCAGGAACAACAATCATCGGCGAATACGGCACACTGGTAATAAAAGCTGACGGTTCGTACACCTACACTCCTGTTGCGAATGCAGACAGCATAGGTCAGACTGAAACTTTTGAGTACAAACTTACTCAGCCTGACGGCGACAGTGACACTGCTCACCTCGTGATAAGCATAGGCGATGCTCCGCTTCATGTAGTTCACGGAACTGACGGTGCGGATACTATCACATTCGACCCGACTGCTGACCTCATAGACGCAGGCGCAGGTTACGATACACTCGTAATAGGCGGCGGCGAGCTTGATTTCAGCAACATAGCTGATGTTGTAAGGAACATCGAAGAGATAGACCTTACCAGCGGCGACAACACGCTGAACAACCTGACCCTTCATGATGTTCTGGCGATTACTGATGCTGATAACGAACTCGTTATCAGAGGTAATGAGGGCGACTTCGTAACCATAGACAACTCCGACGGAGCATTCTCTGTGGATAACGGTCACCTTGTTGTCAACGACGGCAGCGCAAACATCAGTTTCGAAGGCGGAGTAACCTTTGAAGTGACAGACACTCACATCAAAGTCACTTTCACTGATGATGGTACAGAAATAGGCGGATAGTAATCAAAATCACAACAGACACTGCGTCCGGCCAGTCCGGCGCAGTGTTGCAATAAGCACAAAAAAATCCCCCGCAGGCTGTGAAAGCTTACGGGGGATTTTTTATAAGGTATATTAAATAAATATCCAAGTAAATCCTCCCCGACCTTCCTTTGCTAAAGGATGGTGTTTTGCTTTATCTGCAATAACTTCCCCCTTTATTAAAGGGGAACAGAGGGGGATTTTTTTATTTTAGCGGCTTAAGGCTTTGAGATTGCGTCACATTCGTTGGTAATGACCGCGGTTTGCGTCACTGCGAGGAGCGCAGCGACGACGCAGTCTCTGAATATACGAAAGATTGCTTCACCCCGCAGGGTTCGCAATGACTATACTGCAGGCAGCAAGCCAACGCATCGAATTAGAACCAAACATTCAGCCTTGATACTACCAGGTCATACACTTCCTTTCAGCTTGAGGGCAACCTCCAGCCTGTCCCGGCATCCGGTTTTTACAAAAACCGATGAGAGATGCGCCTTGACAGTGCGCACGGTGATCCCCATGGAATCGGCAATTTCCTTATTGCTCATACCCCGCCCTATCAGTTCAGCCACCTGTTGCTCCCTCTCGCTGAGGTCATCAAAAAAGCCCGCCTCAAGCCGTGAAGTGCCGTTTTGCGGCACTGAGGCTATCAGCCTGCTGAGTATTGAAGGAGGAAGCCATACCTGTCCAGAAATCACAGTATGAAGCATCTGGTTAAGGTTTTCCGGGTTCATGAACCTGTTACCGTAACCCTTTACTCCCTTATGAAGGAAGCGTACTGCCTCATTGTACCCCGGAACAGCGGAGAAAACAGCCACAGGGCAGACTCCGACAGGAATCTGTTTGTCTGAGGAAAGAAGATCCACCACCAGCAAGTCCGCATTCTTTACAGATTCCTCTGCCTTATCACGGTTATATCTCATAAAACTGCAGCCGTTCATTCTGACGGCTGACTCAACATATTCAAAAAAGCGGTTATCATCAGTTACAACAGTTATTTTCATCATCTTTCCCTTAGCGCGTTGTACTTCGCCCTTAAAATCGGCTTCATGATGTACTGAATAATTGTCTTTTTGCCCGTAATTATGTCCGCCTGAACTGTCATGCCGACCATTATGTCTTTTTTGTTGTCCTCCGTTCCGAGGTAGTTAGTGTCCGTTTCGATTCTGACAAGGTAGTATTCCTCATCCTTTTCATCGGTGATAGTGTCCGCACTGACGTGTATAACCTTCCCTTCCAGACCGCCGTAAATCGCAAAATCATACGCTGTGAGCTTGATAACTGCATTCTGTCCGGGGTAAACAAATGCTATGTCGGAAGGCTTGATTTTCGCTTCCACAAGCAGTTTGTCGTCATTGGGCACTATCTCTATAATGTCCATACCCGGTTTGGCAATACCACCCACAGTGTTGATGAAAAGCTGTTTCACAGTACCGTCCACAGGGGAGCGCACCATGGTACGCCTCACTCTGTCCTCAATAGCCACCTGAGAGTTTGAGATCTGCTCAATTTCAGCTATGACCTTGTTAAGCTCAGTCTGCGCCTCACTTTTCTGCCGTCCTTCAATTTCGCCTATGGCGTTTCTCGCCTCAATAACCTGATGTTCAAGGGATTCGATGTTTTTCACTGTCTCGTCAATCTCCTTGCGGTTATCAAGCTCTTTCTGCCTGAGCTGAATAAACTCAAGCTCCGAAACCAGACCTTTTTTGAAAAGCGGGTCCATCAGCTCTATTTCCCTCTGTATCATACCTTTGCTGGTATGGAGGTTTTTAAGCCTCTGGCGCGCATTCGCCAATTCCACCTGCCGCTGCTTAAACCTCTGGACAAACACTTCCTTCTCGCTGTTCCTGCGGGCTGTGTTCGTTTCATAGAGCCTCTGCTCCTCCATGATAAGCTGCGGGTAGTTTGTTTTGGCTTCCTCATCTATTACAAACCCGGCTATGCCGGCTTCGGCTTTGAGCCTTACTGCTCTTGCCTTAAGCTCGCCGAGTTTTGCCCGTCCTTCCTGATATGAGCTTCCGGCACCTGTGTCATCTATAACAACAAGTACCTCTCCGGTTTTAACAAACTGGCCTTCCTTAACTCTGAGTTCCTTTACTATCCCGCCTTCAAGGTTCTGAATCACCTGAACCTGCCGGGAAGGAATAACCTTGCCTATGCCTCTTGTGAGCTCATCAAGCTCTGTGAAATATGCCCATGTGAAAAGCACTATTATAAGTGCGGTGATTACGTAAAGTATCAGCGACATTTTTATAGGGCTTTTCTGGAGCACAGCGGCATTAAGGCTGTTCATAAACTCAATGTCACTGTTAAGAACGCTTTTTTTACCGTTTCCGTTTTTATGGCCGGAGGAATTTTTGCCGTTTATCATTTTCGGTTGCCTCCGAGTTTTGCCAGCACGTCTTCTTTCTTACCGTCAATGACTATGCTTCCGTTATCGAAAACAATAATCCGGTCAACAATTTCCAGAATGCTGGGTTTATGGGTGATGACTATTGTGGTTTTATCCTTTGTCGCCTCTTTAAGGTTGGCAATGACCCTCATTTCGGTCGTGTAGTCCATTGAGTTGGTAGGCTCATCCATGAGGATTATGGGGCTGTTCACAAGGAAAGCGCGCGCCACTGCAACAGACTGTCTCTGTCCGCCGGAGAGGTTTCCCCCTCTTTCACCCACATTTACATCAAGCCCCATGGGGTGGCGGTCAGTAAAATTAGTCACGCAGCCTATATTTGCTGCGCGTATAATTTCAGAATCCTCCGAATGAGGAGCCTTAAATGTGATGTTCTCTCTCACTGAGCCGGAAAGAAGAGACACATCCTGCGGAACATAGCTGAAATTATGCCGCAGATCCGCCGGGTCTATCTGTTTAATGTCTATACCGTCCACAAAAACACTGCCCTCATCCGGGTCATAAAACCCCATGAGTATTTTTGCCAATGTGGATTTCCCCGAACCTACCTGCCCTATTATCCCCACTCTTTCCATGGGGTTGATCTTGAAGCTGACCCCAGTGAGGGCATTCTTTGTTTCATCAGGATAGCGGAAAGTCACATCTTTGAACTCGATAGCTCCCTTAAACACCGGACGTCTGAGGAAAAGCTTTCTGTCCGGGCGCTCTATCTCTTTTTTCATAAGGTCATTAAGCGCGCTTAAGCCTGTTTTCATCTGCTCATAACCGGTGAGCAGCGAAGCCACCTGAGACATGGGCGCTATGGTTCTGGAGGAGAGTATAACCGTTGCGATAAGCCCGCCCATGGTGAGTTCACCCTCTTTAATGAGATAAACCCCGGCAATAACCACCGCAACACTGCTCAGCTGCGTCAGGAATGCGGCAACTGTGCTCAGCGAGCTTGAAAGCACTCTGGATTTGAGCCCTTTGGCGGCTATATCCCCCGTGCTCTCCTCCCAGTGCCACTGGATTGAACTGTTGGCGTTAAACGCTTTGATTGTCTCCAGATTGGACAGAGCCTCCACCAGAATACCGCTTTTGCGGGCTGATGCTTCGTGTGTGCTGTCGGCGAGGCGTTTGATGGGATTGCGCATAAAAAAACTGTAGAGAAGTATCAGCAGTATGGTTGTAAGGGGAACAAGAACCAAAAGCTGGCTTATGTAATAGATAACCAAGAGAAAGATAACAACAAACGGAAGCTCGATGAACGCCACTACAGCGCCGGATGTAAAAAATCCTCTGATTCCGTCAAACTCTCTGAGGTTGTTGGCAAAAGAACCTACGGTTCTGGGTTTGTTCTTCATTTTCAGGTTGAGGGACTGCTCAAAAAGTATGGAAGAGAGAATTACATCGCTCTTTTTGGCAGCCACTTCCAGAAACTGGGTTCTGAGATATTTAAGAATAAGATCGAAGATATAGACTGTTGATATGCCGATGGCCAGAACCCACAGAGTATCCACAGCGTTATGGGGGATAATTCTGTCGTACACGTTCATTGTGAACATGGGGCCCGCTATGACAAATATGTTTATCAGAAGGGTTGCCAGCAGAACATTCCAGTATATATCCCTGAATTTCCAGAGTGTACCGAAAAACCAGTTATCCCGATCCCCTTCGGATGAGGCGGAGTCCTCCGGCCTGTAGCCTTCATAATTCTTTTTCAGGAGAAAGGCAAAACCGAGATATTCGTCATTGAGCTTCTCAAAATCTGTTTCCATAGGCGTTTCATCAATATCAGGGATGACGATCTCCGCTCTTTTCCCTGTATGATCAATAGCCGTGATAACACATGCGTTCCCGTTCTCAAGCAGAAGAATGGCAGGGAGAACAACCGCAGGCAGATCTTCAATCCGTCTTTTCACAAGAGTGGATTTAAAGCCTGCGTTGGCAGCCGCACGGGAAAAATTTGCCTTCGATTTCTCAACATCAAAAAGAGACTGCTTCTCCTTCTTCGGGTCAAAAGGCAAGCCGTAAGCCAGGGCTTCCATAGTGGCAGGCCTGTTGTTCAGCTTGGTCAGCAGAACCAGGCAGTTCATCAGTGAATCGGATGATATTTTCCTGCTCATTTCTTATCGCCCAATGGGGAAATATCCGCAATTCCCCTTCCTTGAAAGTATTTTATCTGTCTTGCTTCAAGCACTGCTTTCTGTTCCTCGTTTTCTATTTTGGTTGCAATGAGTTTTATACCCAGACTTTCGGTAATCGTGAGGAAAGCATTGAGCGCGATACCCGCATCACCGTTATTTTCAATATCAAGCAGATAGTCCTGCTCAACCTTGATATAGTCCGGTTTAAGCAGATGAAGATATTTGACTGAGGTTTCATTCATAACGAACCTGTCTATGCCGAATTTGAACCCTGTACCTTTCAGCAGACCGGAGAAATCAAGGCATATGTCAAAGCTTTTGCCTATCGCCTCATCCGGTATTTCAAACACAAGTCTGCTGTTAAGGTGTCTGACGGAGGAAAGGAACTTTCTGAACCACGTGAAGGATTCCCTGTCCTTGAGGAAGTCGTTGGAAACATTGACAGCGAGGGTAATTCCCTGATTTTTATCAAGAAAATCGGTGGCGTGCCTCAGCACGTACTGATCCACATCATTGGCAAGAGAGAGCTTGATAACCATAGGCATAAAATACCCTGCCCTCTGTATCTGCCCCTGAAGGTCGATCATATTGATGAATATCTCCCTGTGGAGCTCCCCTATTTCAGAGACAACAGGCTGTGATGTGAGCATAAACCTCTGTTCGCTGAGGGCGGATTCTATCATCTTCTTCCATTCCAGTTTACCGAGAATCAGCTTTGTTCCGTCATCCCGGAAATGATCCAGATGCGGTTCTGCGGCATTTTTTGCGGCAGAAAGCGCATAGTCGGCCTTAGTGAGAACACTGCTTATACTGTCTGTTTCGTTGTAGCTGACTATGCCTGCGGCAAAGTCCGTATGCCCGCTGAACTCTTTGTTTGCATCAACAAAATCTTTTATTTTGGAATAGATTATTTTAGTGCAGAGAGTACTCTCCTCAACATCGGACGAAGGCAGTGTTATCACGAAGTCATTTGAATTGAGGCAGGAGACAAAGGAGTAAAGCTTGTTTACCGTGCACTCCTTCATTGTGGCAGAGGCAAAGTCGTAAAGCTGCTGAACAACCTGAAATCCTGACATCTGATGCACTTTTTCAAGCCCTTCAAATGAGAAGAGTATGACCTCACCTTTTGAACGCTCATCATTGGATGAAACGAAGTTGCTGAACTGTTTTATGAAATATTTACGGTTATAAAGACCTGTCTGGGCATCTTTGTATTGCAGTTCCTGATATTTCTGGAGTGTTTCAACCTCACGGTTGTAAATACCCTGCACCTTCTGAACCATTGCATTTATGGCAAGAACAACCTGCCTGAGCTCAGGGGTTTTAGGCACACGCTCGTTTATTATGAATTCATTGTTCCCCACTGCCTCTGCCTGAGCTTTTATGGCATTGAGAGAAGCGAGAATAAGTTTAAGAATGAAATAACTTACGAGCGAGGCAAGACCGCCCAGAACAACAAACCACAGGCAAAGCTGTTTGAATGTTTCCCACAGGCGCAAGTATGAATGCCCCAGATGCACTTTGACCTTAAGCGTTCCGTATATGCTCCAGCCGCCTGATACTGCGGCCTCAGCCACAGGAGCCTCAAGCCTGACCATATTTATAAAAGCCTGCGGAACACCCTCCACAGCTATGTTCTCACTCTTTGAATAAGCCACGGTTCCGTCCTGTTTTATCAGGGTTATCTCCTCGTAGTAACCGCCGTCGAACATGGCGTTTATCATTGTCTCCATTATGGAAAGATCATCCATAAAAGGGCTCATTGAGAGAGAAAGGGAGTTAGCCGTGTTTTTTGCATTTGTGTATAACTGATTGCGCACGTATTCCTTGGTATCGCTGAAATTAATTTGCAGAACAATACCCAGAACCGCCAGCAGCATTACTGTCACAAAAATCTGTAACTGTCGGAATAGAGTCATTTTAGTTACCTCTTATATATTTCAAGGTCGATTTCTTTCAGCTTTTGCAGGTTTTTGGACGAGGAGGGATTAACCCTTTTTCCGAGCCCCTGCTGTTTCTGTATGTAGAGATCATTAGCAGTGAAGCTGTAAACGGGAACCAGATCGTTTCTTTTAGTTGCGGGCAGAATCTGCTTGTTGTAATTATCAAGAACAAGCGGAACAGCGCCTTTTTGCGGGTAATATGATACAACCATGTGAGCAACCTCGGCATAACCTATGGCTTTAACGTACGTGAGAAAAAGTTTCTCCTGAGGAACACCAAGTTGAATGAGAGTAAGGAACTTTGCCACGGCATAATCCTCACAGTCACCCATCCCCTTCCCTATAAACTCCAGCCTGCTTGCCCAATAATCGCTCTTACCCCACACCAGCGCGTCAGAACGGTATTCAACCTGATTGAAAAACTTATTGACCTCAATAATTTTTGTTTCCTCGTCGGCGGACGCAATCTCATTCATAAGACTGAGAAGCCCGGCAAGCCTTTTATCAGCCTGATCACCATAACGGCTTTTAAAGGTGCTTCGGACATCCTCCGGAACATAAAACATCTCAGATGAAACCGCAGCAGCGACATAAACTGTCACTGCTGCGGATACTATAAGCATTATTCGTTTAAAGTTTATCATTACTCAGTATAACATCAGTTTCTGATAAGCTTAAACTCTATACGTCTGTTTTTCTGTCTTCCTTCAAGGGTCTGGTTGCTGACGATAGGTGATGCGCTTCCTTTGCCGTAGGATGTCATGATATTTTTATCAACACCCAGAGCCGCAAGTTCATTCACCACTGTTTCTGCCCTTTTTTCGGAAAGTTGCTGGTTATATCTTCTTGTACCGGAAATATCGGTGTGGCCGACTATTTCAAGTTTGTAGTCTTTAAGCGCTTTAAGCTGTCCGGCTATGGTTTTAAGATACTCGCGCGCTTCAGGTGTGAGTTCTGCTGAGTCGAAGTTGAAATTGATTATGTCCAGATGGAAGGACTGTTCCTTTTTCGATTCGTCTATGGCAAGAACTCTCTGTTCTTTGACTGCGGGTCTTTGCTCTTTCGGGAGGATATAAGGCTCTATTTTTTCAGGAACATTATAGCCTACTTCAAGACCTCTCTTATCAAAGCAGCCCCAAGGCAGAGTGTCAGAATTAAGCAGTGAGTTGTCGCACTGGTCAGCAGTGTCCTTCACTGTATCCTTATCTCTGTCTTCGCCGAGTTTTTTGTAAAGAGCGTAGTCAAATTCGTCTTTGTAGTCTTTGAGATCCACTTTTTCGAAGAGACCGGTTTCAAACTCGTTGAGAAGCATGCCTGTTGCCTGAGCAAGCCTGTAGTATGATGTCAGGAAAGAGAATTTTGACTGAACAAATGAGTTCTGCGCAGTGAAATATTCTGTTTCAATATCAAGCAGCTCAAGAAGAGTTCTTCTGCCGAGGTGATATTCCTCTTTAAACTCAACAAGGGTTTTTTCGCTCATGTCAACGTGTTCGGTGAGGAACAGTTTCTTTGTCTGCTCAGCGATAAAAATGTTCCATGCAAGGCCGACTGTCTCATTGACATTTCTGCGTTCGATGTAGCTTCTCTGATACTCTTTAAGCATTGATTCATAGTTGCCGGCTTTGCGTGCTTTTCTTATGCCGCCGTCATATAAAGTGTAGCTGAGTTTCAGGAAAGCTCCTGCGTTGTTTGTCCAGCCGTCATCACCGCCGACATCGTTGCTGTGTTCAGCCTGAAGTTCGAGGTCAAGTGAAGGCCAATAGGCTGATTTGTCTTTGGAGAGAGTGTACTTCCTTACCTCTATGTTATAGTTTGCAACACGGAGGGCAGGATGCACATGAAGAGCCATATCAACAGCTTCTTCTTTTGTGGAAGGAAGGGTTCCCTCAGGTTCGGGCACTATGAACACTTCCGGTCTGAGGATGCGGCCGAACTGCCTGTGGAATTTCACTATTGCCTGATTAAGATCCTGCTGCTGAGAGATGAAGTTGCTTCTGGAGAGTGCGAAGCGTGATTCTGAGTTGGAAAGATCAGATGCCCTTCCGAAGCCGGAATCAGTTTTTTCTTTTATCTGTTTAAGTATCTGAGCCTGCGTAATAACATTCTGTCTGGCCAGTTCAACCAGTTCTGCAGTTTTCAGAACTTCCAGATAAGCTTCCGCTGCTTCCAGAAAAACCCTGTTCGCAGTATTGAGGACATCATAAGCTGCTGCTTTTACGCGTGATTCAGTCTCTTTAACATAATTTGAAGTGTGCATTCCGTTAAAGAGGTTCTGGCGCGCATATATTCCTGCTCTTCTTGCGATAAGGTCTTCACTTTCATAATTGGTGTCGTAGCCTTTTGTGACTTCCGGCCCGATGCTGGCTTCAGCGCTTATGTTAGGTCTGTAGCCGCTTTTGGCCATTCCGAGTTCTGATTTGACCGTCTGGTACCTTTTCAGAGCTTCAAGAACTTCCGGGTTTGTTTTAACAATATCTTTCAGTACCTCCTGAAGAGGCATGAACTGAGCAGTCTGAGCCATGTCGGACTGCATGGGTGACAGGTTTTCATCCGCGTATGCAGAGGATACAAATCCTGCCGTGCATAACAGAGAAAACAGAGCCGTAACTAAGAGAAGTTTTCTCCTTAAGCTATTCAATAAGCACATACTAACACTCCTGTTATTGGTGTACGCAATAATGACAATTAGATAATACCACTCTTGCGCAAGGAATCAAACAGAAATTAATATCAATAAGATAGAACAAAGTGTGTAAACATGTGTTTTCTTCTTGTTTATAAGAAACTAAAGCTATATTGTACTTTTGTACAATTTTTTTGCGCCCTAAAATAATTTTCTGACAATGGCTAAAAATAATTGTTTTCGGAAAAAGAGAACTATGTAATTATATTTAACACTGTATTGCAGCATAAGAATTAATTAAATTATCAGTGCTGCCGATTAAATTTACGAAAATGACTATCGGTAATGCTGCTTTAAATCATTAATAGATCTGATGACGTTTAATAAATGAGTGAGCATATGTAAAAGATGTAAAGTCGTGATATTTAAAAGAATATCTTGACAGCACAACCTTGTATAACCTTTAATGTCTGTAAGATTTATTGTCAGGTGGTTTTTTATGTTTATGAAGATCTATGAATATCTTGAGAAACACTTCTTTGATTCAATATCCAAAAAAATTATCGGTAATGTCGGCTTTCTGATTCTTCTGAATTTAATTACCGTAACAACTTTATATATGAGGGAAAAGTCATTCTCAGCCCATGCAGGCATACCGGAAATGGAATCCTTTCTTAACGGCTCACTGCTTATTATAGCTGTAATGCTCTGTCTCAGCATCGGAGCAGGTACGTTCATTATATTATTCATGCGCCACCTGTTTATCCGACCGGTAAAAGCCATGATCCATGTTTTTGAAAGTACAGATACAAACTCCAGCGACATTTCCTGCTCACTGCCGAAAATGAGTTATGACGAATTCAGACAAATGGCTGAAAGCTATGACTCCTTTATGGATCACCTTCGCAGAAACATATGTATTTCGAGGAACATAGGCATTGAGGTCGCAATAGGCGGTGAAAGGGTCAGTAAGGCTGTTGACTTTGCCACAGGCAGCATTAACAAACAGAACGAAATGGCAGAGCTTATCTACACAGCAAGCGAACAGTCCACAACAGCAATTAACGAGATCGCCATAAACTCACAGGAAATATCATCATCCACAACCACAAACCTTGAAAGCGCAAAGGATATTTCTGTGCGGCTTGAGGAAGCCAGCGGTGAAATATCGCAGGTCGGCTCCATGCTGGGAACCTTCGGAAATACAGTTGATGCCCTTTCCAACAACTCGGCAAATATTAAGCAAATCATCTCACTGATTAAGGATATATCGGAACAGACAAACCTGCTTGCCCTTAACGCCGCTATAGAAGCCGCCAGAGCAGGTGAACACGGCAGAGGCTTTGCCGTGGTTGCTGATGAGGTGCGCAAGCTCGCGGAAAGGGTCAAAGATGCCACCGATGAAATTGAGCATAATGTCAGTGACATGATCACTCTGGTCAAGAACACCGAAAAAGAAACAGAGGTTATTGTCAGTTACACTGAAAACACTAAGAATGTTGTTACCGAATCAGCCACTAAATTTGTTACAATGGTAAATGACTTCGAAAGAAACAACGCACAGCTTATGACCATCGCATCCGCCATTGAGGAACTTTCCGTAACAAACAGCGAAGTGCATGAAAATATAGTCAGCATAAGGGAACTGAGCAATCAGGTTGCACATATGATGACAGAAACCAGAAGCAGCACAAATACTCTGCGCGATGAAGCGGAAGAGCTTCAGGAAATCATGGCCACATTCAAGACCGGAAGGGGCGAGTTTGAAAAAATTGCCGCTGAGCTTTCGGTTTTCAGGAATGAGATTCAGACAAGCCTTGAAAAGCTTGCTGAAAAAGGCATCAATGTATTTGATGAAAACTGTTCAGCCATCAAGAACACTTTCCCGCAGAAATACGATATTTCATACAGAAACGCCTTTAAAAGCGAGATTCAGAGCAAGCTCGACAGCATCCTCCGCAGGATGCCCCAGCTTATCTACTCTGTGCCTGTAACCAGAAAAGGCTATCTTCCTGTGCACCATTCGGAGTTTTCAAGGGAACTTACGGGAAACAAAGATACTGACCTGAAATTCAGCCGCCATATGAAAATTTACTTCGGTTCACTGGCTGAGAAAAAGCGGGCACAAAACCAGAAGCCCATACTTCTCCAGACTGTTATAAGGGACACTGGCGAAGTATTTAACGACATCTCCATGCCTATTTACATTAAAGGCAAACACTGGGGAGCGCTTATAAGCGGTATAATGCCGGAAGAAATCAAGAAATAGACTGTTTAATCGGGCGGAGGTTCTCCGCCCTTTTTTTATCTGAAGCTGAAACCGTTAAGCTCAAAAAGTTTCTTAAGCCCTTCCAGACCCGTTTCGTAAGGGAGGCTGCCTATCTCTTTTTCAGGTCCTCTTATTGCAACGGATCCGGGGGAAATCGGGCGCCAGACATCATAGGAATAAGCCCTGTTAAAGCTCAGTGTGGGCACTCCCACTGCCTCAGCAATATGCAGCGTTCCTGTCGAGTTGCCTATGAACATGGAAGCATGGCTCAAAAACGCAGCAAGAACAGACAGAGGCATATTCGGAGCCATAGGACAGATAACACCAGATGCAGAGATTATTGCCTCTACTTTTTCATTCTCACCGGGGCCTGATATGAAAACAGGTCTGAATTCAGAATGTTCTGCAATATAAGCCGTGAGTGCGGCAAATTTATCCGCAGCCCAGCATGAGCGGGGTTTTGTGAAGTTGCCCGGATGAACAACGGCAAATTTATCGTCCTTGTTTATTCCCATTTTCGCCATTATCTCTTCTGCTGCTTTCATATCCGCATCAGAAAAGGCTATGGAAAGCTTGTAGTCAAACTCTGCACCTGCATCAAAATATTCGGCAAACTGCCTGTAAATATCGAGCATATGGTCCTTATTTACACCCACATTTATCATTTCTGTATAAAATTTCTCACAGTTTTCATTGTATGATGAAACCCGTCTCTGTGCTCCGGAAAGCCGTGTGAGCCAGCCGGCAGAGGTGGAGCGGCTGGGATTGAGGTCTATACAAAGATCCCACTTTCTTCCGAAATATGTTCTTATGAAAGGGAGGAGATTTCTTGCTATTTTCTTTTTGGGAAAGACAATTATTTTATCAAGCTCCGGTACTGTACCCGCCAGTTCCGCAACAAAGTCACTCAGAACAATGGTTATATGAGCATCCGGATATTTTTTGCGCAAAGCTCTTATAAAAGCTGTGGAAACAACAAAATCCCCTATTTTACCTATCCATACCAATAAAATATTCTCAGGCATCCCCTCACCCTATAAAAAAACGTAATGAACCGAAAAAATAATAAACACTAATCAGCGGAAACTCAAGATTAAAGGAACCTTTCTGCTCAATGAATTTTCTTAAGGTCTTCCTTTACTCCTTCATAGACATCCACTGTTCCGTCCTTGAATTTGACAGCAGCGTCCTTAGCCTCGGAGGGCAGTTCCTTAGCCCCCTCTTTTGTTTCTTTCCATTGCTGCTTTGCTTCGGGTTTGGCTTTATTATATTCCCGCTTAAAGCTGTCCCCGAACTCACGGGTCATGGAACACCCTGAGAGGAGAAAAGCAGCCGCAATGACGGCTGTTATGTTCTTTTTCATATTCCCCTACTCCGGGTTTACTGCGGCTCCGGATTTGAATGCTTCCTGCTCAACGGCAAGAGCCACGGCATCATGCACTTTTCTGTCCAGAATGTTGGGCACAAGGTCACCGTCCAGAGCAAAAGAGGCAATGGTCTTTGCAGCGGCAATCTTCATCCGGTCATTGATGGTTTTTGCTTTGGATGAGAGCGCCCCTTTGAACAGGCCGGGAAATGCCAGCGCATTATTAACCGACTTTCCGTCGGCAGCGAATATCGCGCCGGATTTAACAGCAAGCTCCGGGTCTATCTCAGGATTAGGGTTAGAAAGCGCCAGAACCACCTGTCCTGGCTGTATCATCTCAGGCTTAATGAGATCAGGGCAGCCGGTGGTAGCTATTACGATTTTAGAGTTTTTCATTACCCCCGCAAGATCCGTAGGCGTGCCGCCAAGCTCCCTGAACAGTTCTTTTGCCTGTGCATTGAGATCCGTTCCTATAAGCTTGGTCACCCCGTAAGCCTTAAGCAGCTTGAAGATACCAGTTCCGGCCGCGCCGAGGCCTATGAAGCCGACACTGGACTGATGAAGGTTAAGGAAGGTGTACTTGGCAATATTCAGAAGAGCCGCCAGAACAACAACCGCCGTTCCGTGCTGGTCGTCATGCATAACAGGAATATTAAGCATATTCTGGAGCCTTTCCTCGATTTCGAAGCACTCCGGCGCCTTTATATCCTCAAGTTTGATCGCCCCGAAAGTGGGCGCAATGTTTTTTACTGTTTCTATAATAACTTCCGAATCATGAGATTCGATAAGAATCGGCACTCCGTTTATATCCGCAAGACGGCTGAAAAGAAGCGCCTTGCCTTCCATAACAGGCATTCCCGCAACAGCGCCAATATCGCCGAGACCGAGGATAGCCGTTCCGTTGGTGACAATGGCCACATTATTGGGGATGGTTGTGAACCTGTCAGCCAGCGACTTATCGGCGGCTATCTGTTTGCATATGGATGCAACGCCCGGTGTATAGACTATTTTAAGGTCGTCGATGGTCTCCACAGAAACAGTGGGCACAACCTTCACCTTGCCCCCCTGATGGTATTCTTCAACTATATCCTTAACTGCTATTATCTCTATGCCTTCAAGTTTTTCCACCTCTTTGAGGATTGCCTTAAGCTGCTCCTCACCGTCGGTATAGACATCCAGATCGCGTATTTTGTAGCCTTTACCTATGTGGACAGACTTTATCTCGCCGAACATACCGTCCATACTGCCCACAAGGGAGGTCAGTCTGCCGAGATAGCCGGGTTTATCGCTTATTTTCACTCTGATCGATTTTATGGTTTTGTTCGAATATTCAAAAAGCATTGGTTCCTCCTATTTGGTTTCCTCATCGACAAAACGTTCCCACGTTTCCGATTCATAATCCCTGCACCTTGTTTTAGCGTCCTTCATGAAACGCCCGGTGACAGCACAGCGCATTTTCCATGAGCCTTTCAGTTCGGCCATCTTAATTTTTCTCAGATGAACGCAGGTAAGGCACTTTATCTCTTTTTCACTCATTATCTTCCGCATCAATTTTTAATAAAGGATATGCCATGTCATATCCTCTGTAAAGAGAATTGATTGCATGATCATACCTGTACAGGTATGATAGCGCCGAGAGAATTTCAGGGTGAATAATGAGCATAGCAGATTATCTTTTATCAGTCAAAAAACTGAACAATATAGGCCGCTGGGCCAGTGACTTCATGCACAGACGGGCTTCCGTGGCGGAGCATTCCTTCTCTGTGGCGCAGATAGCGCAGCTTCTCGGTATCATGGAGGAGAACGCCGGAAACAGGATAGACTGGGGCAGACTTTACAAAAAAGCCCTTAACCACGACGTTTCCGAAGCTTTTACAGGGGATATTCTCAGCCATGTGAAACACAGAACAGAAAAGATGAAGCACATGGTGGAGGAGATAGAGGTTCTCATCGCTGAGGACATGCTTCTGAGCTCTTTCAGTGAGCCGTACAGAGGTGTTTTCAGGGATATACTCTTTGACGGTAAGGACTCCTCAATCGAAGGCAGAATCCTGAAATACGCAGATAATATAGACGCTGTTCTTGAATGCCTTTATGAAAAAAACCTCGGCAACAAATCACCGTTTGAGGAAAAATACTATGAAATACTCCGCAAACTTGAAGGCTCTGACCTTATAAGCGTTAAGATTTTTCTGAGGGATATTCTGCCTGATCTTGAAAAACGCGCATAAATAAAACAGACTCTGCTTTTCACCCGCATCAGTGAGCCAGCGGCATAAAAAGCAACTGATAAATGAGCTGATTTTCATAATAAAACACTTATTCGACTGGACACGGATGATGAAGAGTTGTATCATTAGTTCATAAGACTTTCCCGGAGGTTGCTATGACTCCCAAACTCACCGCAGAAATGCGGCATCTGTGCCCGGCAAAAGGTTTCATCTACGTCTGGCAGATGCCTGTCAGGTTCAGTCACTGGCTTAATGTAATCTGTATAACGATCCTCATCAGCACAGGGCTTTACATCCATTTCCCATTCTTCACCTATGACAACTCACTTACCGAACCATACGTCATGGGACAGATGCGGTTTATCCATTATGTTGCCGGCATGGTGTTCACTTTCAGCGTCCTGCTCAGGGTGGCTTATGTAATAGTAGGCAATCAATACGCCAACTGGCGCACCTTCTACAATCCTTTTAACAAAAAGGACAGGGAACTTATAATCCAGTACCTGAAATACTATACCTTTCTGGAAAAACACCCGAAACACATAATAACCCACAACCCTATGGCACAGTATGCATATCTGGCGATTTTCCTTGTATTCTTCTTCCAGATACTCAGCGGTTTCTACCTCTGGTCTCTCAATGACCCGAACGGAACCCTCCACGGCATGCTTAGCTGGTTCAGCCTCATAGGCAACGTTCAGTACATCAGAATGATGCACTACTTTGTAGTGTTTCTTATAGCAACTTTCCTTGTGGTGCATCTGTATGCCGCCGCTCTTGTGGATTTCAGAACCCGTGCAGGGGATATAAGCTCTATCTTCTCCGGATGGAAAACAGACGTTTCAGACGACTAAAACAACCTCAGTCACTCATAACAAAAAACAAAAGCCGCTTCTTACGGAGCGGCTTTTTTTATAAGCAAACTGTTTAAACGTTTTATCAAGAAGCAGGTTATTATTTTCCTCTGGCAGCTTCGTCAACAGATTCGTAAACTTCAAAAACCTGATCAAGCTTCATGAGCTTGAGAACCTTGTCTATTCTTTCGGGAACATTTACCAGACGCAGAACGCCGCCGTACTCCTTCATGCTTTTAAGCCCTTCAAGGAAAGTGGCAAGCCCGGATGAATCCATGTACACAACTTTATCAAGATCCACCACAAGCACATTTATCTTTGCTCTGGCAACTTCGGCAAGCTTAGCCCTGATCTCAGATGAAGTGAGTATGTCGACCTTTCCGGCGACTTTCAGAACTTTAAACTGGCCGTAATCTTCAGTGTGTATCTTCATCATACCCCCTCGTGAAACTGAAAGCATACTTCTGTAAATATAATATCATTAAACATGCAATAACGGAACAGGTTAACACCTGCCCCTCCTTTATTATCGTAAACGGAGCTGAAAACATTAACAGCAAAATATAAAAAAGGCAAATAACAGAGTATGATTACACCATTATTTGCCTGAGAACAACTTATTTTCTTAACACAAGCCAGACGTAGAGTTCTTTTGTTTTCGGGTCAAGCCATTCATCGCGTATTTCAAAATCGCTTAATACTTCCTCTGCCTGATGACGGGAAAGGGTGGAAACTTTACTCTGATAATATTTAAGCGTCTGTGTATCCACATTCAGCTTTTCTATATTCACTTCGGAACTGACAATAACTTTTATGCTTCTGGCAAGGTCATTCTGCGCAAGTGCTTTTGCCACTCTGCGCTGAGCTGCTATACCGCCTCTGGCCTGCTGCTTTGCTATACCGACAGCGCCTATGTAACCGTCCATATTAGGCGTTGCAAACCATACTGGAAAGCCGTTCTGCACCGGGTATTTCGTCACGGGGCCCAGATTATCCTTGTCCACAGGTCTGTTTGCATATTCCGGTTTGGGCATCTCCGGAGCCTTTTCAGTCGCAGGTGCGGGAGCAGGAACAGGCGGTTTTTCCATGCCTTCAAGCCCTGTACCCTGACCGCTGACCTCTTTATCAAGCTCTTTAAAAGCATCATCAGCCCTATTCTGCTGAACCTGTTTTGTATTATGCACGGCCGGCTTCGGAGCTTCGGTCTTGGAAGCCATGCATCCGGCAAATGTCAGTGAAACCGCAACAGCGGCTATGGTTTTAAGCATTACAACCCCCTGATTTTTCAGTCAAAGTATCTGTACGAAGGCAATACGTCCGTAACCTTTACAATGTATCTTCTGGCTTCGTCATATTCCAGCTTAGCCCTGAGATAGTCATAAACAGCGGCAGGAGCCATGCCGTTTATAATTCCTGCTGCCGTTGTAACATTGTACCTGTTTTTCCCTGCATTACGCCCGTTAAAAGCGGAAGCAACGTTCCCTGCGCCTGTATTATAAGCCGCAATTGAGCAGTAGAATCTGCTTTCCGGGTGGTTCACCGCCTTAAGGTATCTGTAATACAGTATGTGCAGATATGCTGTGCCTGCTCTTATATTATTGTCGGTATTAAAAAGATATGAAGGAGTAAGTATCAGCGGTTTGCCCATGAGAAGCTGTGCCACATCTTTTCCGGCGGATGTCGGCACAATCTGCATAAGTCCGTATGCAGGAATATGTGACTGAGCAACCGGGTTAAATGCGCTTTCAGTCTGTATCACGGAGAAAACCAGCGAAGGCTGTATTTTAAACTCCTTTGAGTATTTCTGGACGGAAGGATTAAGCTGCTCCGCCTTATTTCTGTATGTTTCAGGAGGAAGCTTGCCCTGCATTATAAAAACAGTTTCACCCGTCTTTGAAGGTTCTGTCTTCACCTCCGCATTCTCTTTAAGTTTTTCTGCCGCCAGATCTATATCTTTTTTTGCGGGGTTTTCCTTGCCGGTGATAGCGCTGCCGATCACACTTTCATTCCCCACATTTCCGGTAGCTATATTTTTCAGCTTTTCGCGGGCTTTTTCATCGGTTTTTTTTGCAGGAACATCCCGCTGAAACGCCGTTGCCTTATCCACTCCAAGCATATCCTTCATGAGGGCATCAAGCTCTTTTTCCACGGCAGAGTAATCCCTGCCTATCACCTCAAGACGGTATGTTCCGTTTTCAAAGTCAACCACCTTCTTTTTTTTCAGCCCGTCAGTGTATTCCACCCATTTTGTGGGCGTGCTCATCTCGGCTTCGTTCCACTGAGTGAGAATGTCTTTCCTGTAGGCTGCATACTCTTCATTAATTATGCGTTTGTATTCTGCAAATTCTTTCTCAAGCTCTTCCTTATAAGTGTCAAAGCTTTTTTTCTCGTCACTGAAACCACTGTCCATACTCTCTTTAAAGTCATCAAACCCTTCTGCAAAGGCAAAGGAGGCAAAAAGCATAACAGCGGCGAGGTAAAAAAGTTTTTTCATTATTCAAGCACCATCCATACATAAAGTTCGCTGGTCTGAGGGTCTGTCCAGAACTCCCTCACGGCAGCCTTAACCGTATTTCCCTGCACAGTGTGTATGCTGTAGGAATCGATTGTTGTTGAGGCAGCGCCGGAAGAAGACGCATGTGATTCCAGCACAGTAATATTCTGCACCTGAACGCCAAGCTGTGCCGCTATGGAGTCTATGGCTCTGGAAACTGCCAGCTTGCGCTGTGCATCAAGGCCGCGGATATGCTCTTTGGCTATACCAACGCCTCCTATCCTGCCGCCGTCAGACGGTTTCCACAGCCATTCAGGCTTCTGCACCAGAACAGGCGCGGTAGCTGTCTGCGGTGCACAGGCGTATATAAAGCTCATTAATATGATTAAGACAATGAATTTAGAGGTTTGTTTCATAAAAGTGTCCTTACAGCGGGGATTCCCTCTTTAAAGATCTTAAAGAGCGGGCATGATACAGGGTTTAAAACAATGGGGGCGTAAAAACGCCCCCTGATATTTTACTGGCCGAATTCTTTTGCAATTTCTTTATCAAGCTCTTCGTAGGCTTTTTTAGCCTGGAACTGCTGCCACAGAGCCTGATCGTTTTTGTAGCTTGACTGAACAGCCTGTTTAGCCTGTTCCTTAACTACAGCAGGGTCAAGGACAACAAGTATCCAGAGATCTCCGCAAGGAGACTGCCAGATGTTTTTCTGTCTGGAGCCGTTGAGAGTTTCGTTGGCAACCTGTTTGGAAACCTGAGAAGAAACTTTGTCAACTGTCTGAGCATCGCCCACACCTGTTACCTGAGTGAAGTTCTTAACCATGTTCTGCACTTTAAGGCTTATGATTCTCGCAAGCTCGTCTCTGCCTGAGGCCATAGCCTCAGTTTTAGCGAACTGCATTCCGGCGGGGCCGACCTTAGCTGAACCGGAAGCGGCAAGACCGCCCTCAAGCTCAGGGCTGAGAACCCACGCGGGAGCACCGTTAAAGCAGGGATCGATAACTTTCGGCGCTTCAGCACTTTTTCCTCCGCAGCCGACAGTAACAAGAGCAACAAACATAACCGCCAAAATTATTCTTTTCATAAATCCTCCTATAGGGTTATTAACGTTCTTTCTGTATCATTGTACCACTTTTAAAAAATAATACATTCCCTCTCCGTATGAAAAAAGGGAAAATTCACTGGATAACCAAAATATAAGGTAATATAAATTATCAGCGATTCATATATATGCGGAGAAATATCATGAAAAAGATCCTATTCCTTGCAGCAGTTTTTACCGTGATCACAGCCACAGCTTTTTCAGTTGATAAAGTCTCTCTGGGAGAGATAGCCTCAGCCGAAGGAAAAGTCAATATCTACAAAGAGAACGAAGTACGCGGAGAAACGTTCAGAAAGAATAACCACAAACTTTTCAAAGGTGACAGAATAAAAACCTCCGGCAAAAGCAAGGCATTTATAAATTTCAGAGACCAGTCAAAGGTGGTTGTGCTGGAAAAATCAATGCTGACTATAGACGATTTTAAGAAATACTCCCCCGCTGAGGGTAAGGTTGTTTTCAAAATAACCAAAACAAACGAGGCCCAAGGGGTTCAGATAGGCCTTCAGACCACGGTAATCGGTGTTAAGGGCACGACTTTTCTTGTTGAGGTTGAGCCTAATGCAGACGGAATAGGAACCGCGCCTGCCAAGGTTTACCTCAAAGAAGGCGAGCTTGAATTCACTTCTGTGGAAGGCGAGTTCAAAAGGTATGTGGAGCAGGTTCAGGAGGAATATAACAACTTCGTCAATGAAACCATGAGCGACTACGAGAAATACCTGAGAGAGCAGAATGAGGAGTTCGTGGAATACGTAAAAGAGTTCAGCATAAAAGGCGGAACAGCCGTATCAATAGACGGAAATGAAGTAAGGAACATAGAATTCGGTGATGATGTGAACAGCGCTTTCAGAGAGCTTGACCTCTTTTCCTCACGCATAAATGTTCAGGGACAGACACAGAAGAAAGAAGCTGTCAGACCCCCTGCGCCGCCCAGACCGCAGCCTAAACCGGACAGACAGAATAACAAAGCCGGACAGTGAAAATGAATACGGCAGCCTAATCGGGTAAAGGCTGCCGCTACTTATCTTTAAGGATATCAAGGATATCCAAAAGCTCTTTTTTAATATCTTCCGGGGAAACAGGAGTCTGTGAAACCTGCGCCTGTGCCTTCATCGGTTCGTTCAAAACCTTATTAAGCTTTCTGCGCACACCTTCAATGGTAAGCTTTTCTTCATAAAGCATACGTTTCAGGGAAAAGATCAGGTCAAGGTGTTTTTTGGTATAAAAACGCTGTCCGCCTCCTGATTTAACAGGACGGAGCTGTTTAAATTCCTTCTCCCAAAAACGCAGCACGGAGGATTTGAGCTCCGTTATCTCGCAGACTTCGCCTATTTTGTAGTAAAGCTTATCAGTCATTTACCTCGTCTTTGAATATCTGGCTGGGTCTGAAAACCACAACAGTGCGGGGTTCGATAACAGTTTCCACGCCTGTTTTAGGGTTTCTGCCGATTCTTCTGCCTCTCTTTTTTACTTCAAAGTTGCCGAAGCCGGAAATTTTGACGTTGTTCTTATCAAGGATATTGCCCCTGATTGCATCAAAAACTTCATCCACTACTTTGGAAATGTCCTTCTTGGTAAGTCCAAGCTTTTCGTGTACGGTTTCGACGATGTCAGCTTTTGTCATAACAGCCTCCCTTATAGACAAAATTATAATAGCCTTTTATTTACAGTCAATTACTTTTATCTGTCGAAGGTACGAGCCGCGTATTTTCCGCATTTGCCTTATTATAGGAAACGAAATTGCGTGCTTTTTCGGCAGTCGTACAGCAAACTGTTATATTATATACACTATTTTCAATTTTTACCTGTTTAATTGCAGCGGGAATATTATTTTTTTGCACAAACTCAATAGCCTGCTCTTTATCTGACAAATCGGCAACAAACTCCACACCGCGTCCTGCGATCTGAGTTTTTGAACCGGGCACAAGCCTGTAAACTCTCCATGCGGTGGTTTCCGAGGATGAAACAAGCTTTTCCGTACCCTTAAGACCGGCTCTCTCCGCATTGGCAAGGATAGTGTATCTTTTTGCAGAATTAACATTTTCAAATTCGATGCTGTATATTTTTTCAGGGATAGACACCTGCAAAGCGGCAATCTTTGCAGGTGCAGGTTTAGGCGCTTCCGGCTGTCCGGCGGGTTCTTTCTGAGCTGCCGCAGGTTTCTGAGGTTCAGGAGCCTTCCTCACTTCCGCAGGTTTGGGCTGCTCTGCCGGTTTTGGAGCAGGCTGAGTCTTCACCGGCTCAGGTTTCGGAGCAGGAGCCGCGGCGGGTTTGGGTTCTTCCTTTTTAGTTTCCGCAATGGGGCCAGCACCGACAGCACGGCTTTCCTCTCTGCCCACTGCTACATAGGTTCCCCTTGCGATAGCTGTCTTTCTCGGCAGGGGTTCGGTGGTAACATCAAGAGATTTTACCGCAACAGCAGGCGGTTCAGATACTGCGCCCTGTTCCGGCTCAGGTTCCGGAACATACTCGGATTCTATGACAACAGTGGTTTCCTCGGCATTTTCGTCCAGAAAGACTATTTCGCCTATTTTAGTATATCCTTCCCTTTCAAGTCTGGTTTTTGGAGGAGGAACTGCCCCGTCTGCGGTGGGTTTCTCCGCAGCAGGCCTTATGAGGTCGGCAGGTGCTGTGCCTGTATTGTAATAAAAATAAGAAACAGCTCCGGCACTCAGAGTGAGCAGGAGGGCGGCCGCATATACCGGACTTAACAGCCGGCGGGGCTTCGGCCTTGTTTTATTCTGCGCGGGAACAAGGACAAGCTGCGTGAACAGCTCGTCCTCTATCTCTCCGTGCATCAGACGGTGAATGTCTGAAAAGCTTTTATCATGATATTTAAGTAAATTAATTCCGCTCATCAAATATTTGCGGAGCTTATGCCCCTTTCTGCTCCTCGATAATTTTCTCCATCAGGTGAGTGGGAACCTCTTCATAACGGCAGAACTCCATGGTGAACATGCCGTGTCCGCCTGTCATGCTTCTGAGATCCGGCGCATATGCCAGAACCTCAGCCATAGGCACTTCGGCGCGGATATGCTGTCCGTTTGCCTGAGGTTCAACGTTTGCTATGCGCCCTCTTCTGGAGTTAAGGTCGCCGATCACAGTACCTGTTGTATCATCTGGAACGAAAACGTCAAGGTTCATAATCGGTTCCAGAAGAACTGGTTTGCATTCGGCAGCAACTTTTTTAAATGCCATTGAGCCTGCTATCTTAAACGCCATCTCTGATGAATCCACCGAATGGTATGATCCGTCATACAGACTGACCCTGAAATCAACCAGCGGGAAATCGGCAAGAATCCCTTCTCTGGATGCTTCATATATACCTTTTTCAACTGCGGGTATATAGTTTCTCGGAACAGCACCGCCGACTATGTTGTTTGCAAACTCAAAACCGCTGCCTCTGGGCATAGGCTCTATCTCTATCCAGACATCGCCGTACTGGCCTCTGCCGCCGCTCTGTTTTTTATACTTGCCCTGACCTTTGGCTTTGCCGCGTATGGTTTCCATATAGGGAACCTTCGGTGTTTTAAGTTCAACCTGAACGCCGAACTTGTTCTGGAGCCTTTCGGCTACAACTTCTATGTGCATCTGCCCCATTCCCTTAAGAAGCTGCTGCCCTGTCTGTTCACTGCGCTCCACACGGATTCCCATATCCTCTTCCATCAGACGGTGAAGACCGGATGAAACCTTGTCTTCATCATCTTTGGACTTGGGAACAATGGAATAAGCCAGCACAGGCTCATTGAGCTCCGGTTTGGGGAAGACCACTTTCTTTTTGCCGCCGCAAAGGGTGTCAAAAGTGTCGGTGTATTTAAGTTTATTCACCATAACTATCTGACCTGCAACGGCTTTGTCAATCTTAATGTGGTTTTTGCCCTGAAGAAGATAAAGCTGGGCTATGCGCTCCTTCTCCTCCTTATTGGTGTTGAAGACCTCGGAATCGCTCTTCATCTCGCCGGAGAAAATCCTTATGAGAGAGAGCTTTCCTGCGAAAGGATCGATGAAAGTTTTAAATACGAACGCTGATAACTCCGCCTCATCCGGAACCGCTATAAAATCTTCGCCGCTCTCAATATTTTTAGCTATTTTATACTCCCTCTCAAGGGGTGAGGGAAGATATTTTATTATGGCTTCCAGAAGGAGCTTGCTGCCTATGTTCTTAACGGCAGAGCCGCAGAGCACCGGGATAAACTGCTTGCGGATTGTGCCTTCGCGCAGCCCCTTTTCTATTTCTTCTTCCGTAAGTTCTTCACCTTCAAGGAATTTCTCGATGAGTTCATCGTCAGTTTCGCTGACAGCCTCAAGGAGCTTGCCTCTGTATTTTTCAGCCTCTGCCGCGTACTCGGCGGGAATATCCTCCACCTTGTACTGTGCGGTGGGTTCCGCCGGATAAATGTATGCTTTCATTTTTACAAGGTCGATAATACCTTTAAAATCATTCTCTTTGCCTATGGGTATGAAAATGGGGAGAGGAACAACATTGAAAGATTTTTCTATATCGCCCAGAGCACGGAAAAAGTCCGCCCTGTCCTTATCCATTTTATTTACGAAGACAATTTTAGCCAGATCGTTGTCATCAGCATACTGCCAGACTCTCTGGGTTTCCGCTTTAACGCCGGTAATAGCACTTGCGATAACCACAGCACCGCCGACGGCAGTCACTGCCGCCTTGGTTTCATGAAGGAAGTTTGAGTAACCGGGAGTGTCCACAATGTTTATAAGGTGCTTGTTCCATTCTATGGAGGATACTTTGGAGTGGATTGACAATTTTCTCTTTATCTCAACAGGATCAAAGTCCATAAAGCTGGTTCCGTTTTCGACACTGCCGATACGGTTTACTGCGCCCGCATTGAAGAGAATAGCTTCCGCCAGACTGGTTTTGCCCGCACCTCCGTGGGAGATGAATGCCACATTTCTTATTCTGCCAATCTCCATTTCTACCTCCGAACTGCTTGTTTATAAGATTAAAACCGCAGACGCCGCCTGCGGGTAAAATTAACTTATGAGCAAAGAGGCTGTCAAAAACTCAATAAAACAGCAGGGACAGGCAATTAATCCCTATCCTGACTAAGTTTATCAGAGTTTGAGGGAAATTCAATGCTTTGAAGCGGATTTTTTTTATTTATCTGTTTGTTATATTATGCAATCATAGATAAATTGCATTTCAGGTAATTATCAGGCTTATTTTTGAGAACATTTCATCGCTGAAACTTTCAAAATCATTTAGTAGTGTATTAAACAAAAGGAGATATTAATGAACTCACAAGGCAACGGCACGGGCGGGAGCCCCTGGGGCGACGAGAAGTTTGACTTCAAGATCAAAAAGCCCGACATCAAGCTGCCCGGAGCGTCGTTTATCGGCCTCATTATTGTGGCGGTCTATTTCGCCAGCGGTTTTTTCATTGTCGCTGCGGATGAGCAGGCGGTTATCAAACGCTTCGGTGTTATTAACCGCATAGTCAGTGCTGGTCCCCATTATCACATGCCGTATCCCTTTGAAACTGTTGACAAGGCAGTGGTCACTCAGGTTCACAGAATTGAGATCGGTTTCAAGACAGGTACGCGCGGCGGGTATCAGGAGATTCCCAAGGAATCACTTATGCTCACGGGGGATGAGAACATTGTCAGCATCGCACTCAGCCTCCAGTACAGGATAACTGATATTGAAAGCTATCTGTACAACGTGAACAATGTTGAGATAACTATCAAAGACGCTGCCGAATCAGCAATCAGAGAGGTTGCGGGCAGAGAGATGATAGACGACATCCTCACAGTAGGCAAAGGCAGAATCCAGAACGAAACACAGAAGATTCTTCAGGACATGCTTGATTACTACAAAACAGGCGTAACCATTGTTGCTGTTCAGCTTCAGGATGTTGAGCCCCCGGTTGAGGTTGTGGATTCATTCAAGGATGTTGCAAGCGCGAGAGAGGATAAAAACAGGTTCATAAACGAGGCGGAAGCCTACAGAAATGAGCTTATCCCCAGAGCCAGAGGTCAGGCGGAATCAATGATTCAGGAAGCAGAAGCCTACAGAAAGGAAAAAGTTGAACAGGCTCTCGGTGATACCTCAAGGTTTAACCAGATTCTTGCCAGCTACTCCAAGTCGCCCTCTGTCACAAAAAAGAGGATGTATTTTGATACCATGGCGGAAGTCTTTAAGGGCAACCAGAAATATATATTCGATGACAGCATAGAGAACATATCGCCCCTCCTTGGGCTTGACGCTATCAAAGGAGGTCTGGCGAAATGAAAAAGGAACTTCTGATACCGGTAATTTTAATAGCGGCTTTTGTCGCGTTTAAGTCTCTGTTCATCATTGTGGATGTGACCGAGCATGTTGTCATAACCCAGCTTGGAAAGCCTGTAAACAGCCACTCCACACCGGGGCTCTATTTCAAAATGCCCTTCATACAGAAGGCCATTTTTATGTCCAAAAAGCTTATTGAGTATGACGCAAGCTCATCCGAAATACTGACAAAGGACAAGAAAGCCCTTGTGATAGACAATTACTGCCGCTGGAGAATAGCAGACCCGCTTAAGTTCTACCTCACGGTAAGGGACTACAGGAGCGCTTTTCACAGGCTGGATGACATCATTTACTCCGAAATGAGAAATGAACTCGGCAAGCATGACCTCATTGACGTTATAAAAACCAACAGAGGCGTCATAATGGCTAATGTCACCACTCTTTCCAGAGAAAAAGCCCTTGAATACGGAATAGACATCCATGATGTCCGCATCAAGCGCGCTGATCTGCCCACGCAGAACGAAAAGGCAGTATATGAGCGTATGAAGGCTGAGCGTAACAGGATAGCCAAACAGTACCGCTCAGAGGGTATGGAGGAGTCACAGATTATTAAGGCTACCACTGAGAAGGAAAGAGCAATAATAATCGCAGAAGCTTACCGCAAGGTTGAGGAGATAAAAGGTAAAACCGATGCTGAGGTCATTAACATCTATGCAAGCGCGTATAACAAGGACCCGCAGTTCTATGAGTTTTATAAGTCTCTTGAAGTGTACAGGAATGTCCTTAATGACAACAGCACAGGATTTTTCCTCACAACAAATAATAAAATGCTGAGGCTGCTCCAGAAAGGCGAATAACCGATTAAAAGCAGATGATGTGAAGAATCAGAGCCCTTCGCTCCCTATAACGGACGAAGGGCTTTTTAATTATCTGCACGGAACGCGGAATGTTCCGTCCAGTTCTTTATTTGAAAGTACAAAGTCGTAACCCACATTGTTTGCCGCATCGCAGAAGACTTCAACAGGAAAGACATACTCAACGCCGAATACAGGTTTGCCTTTCTGTATGAACGGATAGAGCAGATCGCACTCATTTGTTTCAAAGCATTGCTCAGAAACAGCAAAATCAAAAATATCCGCAAGATCGGCAACCTGAACAAAATTGTTCCGCAATCCGATTGCAAGCCCACGCCTGTGTGCGGCTTCGGCCAGAAAACGGTTAAACACAAGCTGGTCGTCATAAGTTATTTCAAAGCCGGTGTTCTCTCTGTATCCGCCCACTCTGTCAGCATCCACAGCATCACAGCCTTTCGTCACTGCCAGATCAAGGCGCGCTTCCATCAGCGGTGCAAGCTTCTTAACGCTCCGCACATCAAGCCATCTCTGCCCTTCCCAGTCAGGCAGGGGATTTCCTGTGAGTTCAGGAGGGAAAGCCGCCGCATCAGGCCGCCAGTCCTCAACCGTTCCCGCACTGAAATAGCATATAACCTTTTTGCCCTCCGAATGCAGAAGCTGAATCATTGAAGCATCCGTGTTGAACAAATCTATCTCGTAGACCGCCGCATCGTCATATTTAACAAGCTCACCCTGAAGCTGGATATGCCAGCTTTGGCCGGGTGAAGGCTGCCAGCGCTCAGGCATAGACTCTTTTGCATCTTTCTTCCAGAAGCAGTAGGAGAGCAGAACAGCCAGAAAAATAAGAAAACTATTCCTTAACACAAATCGCATCAAGCTCCACCAAAACCCCTTTAGGCAACGCTGAAACCTCTACAACTGCCCTTGCAGGTCTGTGACCGGAGAGCTCGCGGGCGTAAACTTCATTAAACTCAGCAAATTTGCCCATATCCCTTATATATACCGTAACCTTGGCAATATCAGTGACGAGGAAACCCGCATCACGCACTATTGCAATAAGGTTGTGAATAGCTTTTTCCGCCTGAGCCTCAACTGTTTCGCCAACTACAGCCCCGGTTTTCGGATCTAGGGGAATCTGGCCGGATACAAAAAGCATATTCCCGGCGGAGGTGGCCTGAGAGTAGGGGCCGATGGCAGCGGGCGCGTTGTCTGTGGTAACTGTTTTCATGCTACACCTTTAATCCTTTTATTATTTTCCATGAAAGAATATATCCTTCCCCGTCACCTGCAAGGGAAAAAAACTTGTCATACTCAGTATTATCCCTGAAAAGATACCTGTAGAAGCTGTCTGTGGAGAAAACAGACATAACCTCCGCACTGGTGGTGTCTGAAAGAACCTCTTCCGTGCGGATATTCACAAACAGATTGCTCATTGTGTTGAACAGCGTGGAGTACCATCTCCCCAGCTTGTCACGCACGGGGATTCCCGTTGCCGCACTGAAAGCGGCCAGCATATCCCTTCCCTGTCTGTCGTAAACAGTTGGGTAAACAGCAAGAATCACAGAACCGCCAACGTTCAGGCAGCCGTGGACAGCGTATGCCGCATCGTGCACCGGCTGAAAGCGGAATGTGCCGCCGAGTGAAATAACCAGATCCGTTTTAAGTTTTCTTAAGGTAAACGAAAGGTTCCTGTCAATGCGTACAGGATTTATGCCTTCGTAGTTTATCATCTTCAGATCAGTGAGAGCGGAAACGCTTCTGAAACCTTTGTTATCAACAAGGTAACGGGCTGTTACAAAATCATTGAACGAAAGATCCACAACACCGGACACCCCTAGATTGACCGAGGTGTCTATTCCGTCCAGAAGTTTATAATAAGTAAGGTGAATATCTTCCATCCCTGCATAACTCAAATGACTATCTCCAAAAACCTTTTTTCTTTACACCGCCGTATGTTTCGTATATCCTTAACCCGTTGAAACCCCTGCTCCCGCTTTGTGCGCGGCGGGTTTCTTCCGGTTAAAATATCTTTTATTAGCAAAAATATCAATAGAGAGGATATACACGTCTGATGCATGTTAACGATATATTATCAATGATTGAAAAACAAAGGGAAGAAGTTGAGAAAGAACTGCTTTTGAATCTTGATTCAGACGTCCAGATGGTGAACGAAGTTGCGGCATATGTTTTTGAAAGCGGCGGCAAAAGACTTCGCCCGGTTTTTTTAATCCTCTCTTCGCTCCTCTGCGGGTATGACGGCCCCAGAACAGCGGCACTCAGCGGTGTTGTGGAGTATATACACACCGCAACCCTGCTCCATGACGATGTTATAGACGGCGCAATGTACAGAAGGGGCCGCAAAAGCGCAAATACCGTCTTCGGAAACGACATAACAGTTCTCTGCGGTGACTTTCTCTATTCCAGAGCGTTCATGAATCTGGTGAAGGACGGAAACCCCGAAATACAGATGACTCTTGCCGTGGCTGCCAGAACCATGAGCGAGGGGGAAGTCTTCCAGCTTATCAAAACTGCCGACATCAGAATCACCATAGACGACTACCTCAAGATCATAAACAGCAAAACTGCCGTTCTCTTCTCCTCATGCTGTGAAATAGGCGCCCTCCTCGGCGGGCAGGATAAGGACAAACGCACAGCCCTGCGTGACTTCGGCAAAAATCTGGGAATAGCCTTCCAGATGAGCGATGATATACTAGACTATCTGGGTGATGAAGCCAAAACAGGCAAAAAACCCGGCACAGACCTTAAGGAGGGGAAAATAACCCTGCCCGTGATCGTTCTTCTGGAAAACGCATCAGAGGATGAGAAAGTTAAGGTACGTGAAATAATTGTTAATGAAAACTCGGATGATGAAAATCTCGCCTATATTATAGAACTTATGAAAAAGTACGATGTTAAAAGAAAGTCAGAGGAAATACTGGACAGCTATTCCGCAAAAGCCAAGGAGAGCCTGAAACTTTTCCCTGAAAACAAATACAGAGAAGCCCTTGAAAGCCTTGCGGACTATATGATCAAACGGGAAAAATAGATGCTGAAAGAGGCGCGTTTTTACGAGCCGCGGGAGAACAGTTCAGTCAGGTGCGTTCTCTGCCCGCATGAGTGTTTGATAAGCAACGGTAAAAGCGGCATATGCCTCATACGCAAAAACATAAACGGCAGACTTTTTCAGACGGCATACGGCGAGCTGGCCGCATTAGGCGTTGACCCTGTTGAAAAAAAACCTCTGTACCACTTTCATCCCGGAAGCTCTATATTGAGCATTGGTACAAACGGGTGTAATTTCCGGTGTGATTTCTGCCAGAACTGGCACATAAGCACCGCTGAAACCCCAAGAAAACAGACCACACCGGCAGAACTGGCCGCTGAAGCGGTGCAGACAGGCAGCACAGGCATTGCCTTTACTTACAATGAACCAACCATATGGTATGAATTTGTTTACGACTGCGCTGCCGAGTTCAAAAAACAAGGACTGAAAAACGTGATTGTTTCCAACGGTTATATAAACGAAGCCCCCCTCGCGGAGCTTATACCTCTCATTGATGCCGCCAACATCGACCTGAAAGGCTTCACTGAGAAGTTCTATAAAGAAACACTGGGCAGCCTTGAACCCGTGAAAAGAACGATCACCGCTCTTTATGAATCCGGCGTTTCTGTTGAAGTCACCAACCTTTTAATCCCCGGTAAAAATGATGATGAGCAGGACTTTGAGTCCATGTGCCGCTGGCTTGCCTCAGTAAGCCCGGATATTCCGCTGCATATTTCGGCCTACTTCCCGGCCTATAAATCCACAATCCGCCCTACGGAGCCCGAAACTGTTATCAGAATGAAGAAAACAGCAGAAAAGCACCTGAGATACGTTTATGCGGGAAACATAAAAAATGAAAATAACAGCAGCTTATGCCCGCACTGCAAAACTGTTCTTGTAAGACGAAGCGGTTACGAAGTAAAATCTTTCCTTAAAACTAACAGGTGTCCCGGATGCGGAAAACAGCTTTATTTTTGTGTGTGATACTTTTTACGGCTGCCTGCACAGACAAGTTTGAAAAAAGGCAGTTTTATGCAATGGGAACCCTTGTGGAGATTACCCACAAAAAGGATTCGAGCCTGAAACAGGTCATACGCACCATAAACGAGTATGAGGAGCAGGTTAAATCCTTCGAGGAAAAATACAACAGCGCCCCCGCAGGCTCCGCCTTTGAAATAAGCCCGCTGTGGGAAATACTCTTCAAAAAATCATACGATTACAAAGCTATTTCCAAAGATAGGTTCGATATAAGAGCACTCAGCCTCACAGGGCTTTACGGTTTCCCCGAAGGGCCGTATGACCTTCCGTCCCCCGAAAGATACGCAGCCGCAACAGACGCTATTAAAAACATGCCTCTGCTTTTTGTGGACGGCAAGCTGGTTAAAGAGGATGAAAGGCTCAGGATTTCCACCGGAGCCTTCTCAAAAGGGATGATAGTTGATAAGGCTGTGGAAGTGATGAAGCAGAACGGAGCCCTGTCAGGCATAATAAACGCCGGGGGGGATCTTTACGCATTCGGCAAAAAGAACAAATCCCGCTGGAGAGTGGGAATCCGCCACCCTGATGATTCCAATAAGGTTATCTCCACCATATCAATCTCTGACAAGGCTGTAGCCACCAGCGGCGACTATGAACGTTTTTTCATGAAAAACGGCATACGCTACAACCATATATTTGATATGGTCACCATGGAGCCCGCAAGCCTGTACAGAAGCGTAAGCGTAATAGCCGACAACTGCGAAACCGCAGACGGACTTTCCACAGTGTTTTTCCTGCTGCCGGAAGCTGATGCGGCGGAAGCCTGCAAACGCACCGGAACCCCTGTTCTTATATACACTCACGATGACCGTGTTGTAAAACTCTGCGGATGGGAAAGCTTTGAAAATTAAAGCTGCGGATATAGTTGTAATTGCCTTACTGTTCTGCTCTGTATTTTTCATAAAAAATCTGTTTGTCCCGTCCGGAGTTCCTGCACTGATTCTGGTTACTGCAAAAGGTGAAAAGGAGCTCTCCTTCCGAGATCAGCTTTATGATCTCAAGGAGGAAACAGGGCATGAGATGGTTGTGGAAGTCAAAGACGGAAAAGCGAGAATAAAGGAATCGGACTGCCCAAACCAGATATGTGTGCTCACAGGCTGGGTTTCCTCCTGCGGAGAGGCTGCCGTATGTATTCCCAACAAGGTTGCTGTTTATGTCAGATGCGAAAACGATAATACCGGACTTGACGCCATATCAAGATAGAACAGCCCTTATAGGGGTGTTCACCGCTTTGTCCATTGTTTTCGGCATAGCGGAAAACTTCATCGGCCTTCCTCTGCCGGGGCTCAGACTGGGTCTTGCCAATATAGGGATTATGCTGGCCATAACCATGCTTGATTTCAAGGCTGCTTTTGCCGTGGCATTTCTCAAAGCAATCATAGTTCCGCTGGTAACAGGCAACTTTATTGTCAAGATTTCCATAGGATTACCAGCAACTTTAGCGTCAACATTTTTCATGCTGACATATTTTAAATTATGCGGTAGATTCATAACTTCGGTCAGTATGGGAGCGCTGGGCGGGCTGGTGCATATCGCCGTTCAGTTCTTTATGGCTAATACATTCTACATTCAGAGCCCTGCGATTTACGGGCTTCTCCCCTATTTCGCCGCGATCTCCGTTGCATGCGGAGTTTTCACAGGTTATGCGGCGCTTATGATAGACGGATACCTGAAAAAATCGCAGGAACGGAGCAGAAAAATATGATTCAGAAAATAATACTTGCCAGCGGCTCACCAAGGCGAAGAGAGCTTATGACCCGCATCGGCTTTAATTTTCAGTATGTAACGTCAGACATCAAAGAAGACTTCACGGATGACCCCGACTTCGGTCATCAGGCAATGCGCCTTGCCGCTATGAAAGCCTACAACGTGGCAAATATCTATGACGAAGCCTACATCATCGGCGCTGACACAATAGTTGTGCTGGACGGCGTGATATACGGCAAACCGAAAGACGCTGACGATGCAAGAAACACTCTCCGCGCGCTCAGCGGCAAAAAGCATCAGGTTATCACAGGCGTTGCCCTCGTGAACAAGCGCGAAAGCCTGTGCGAAAGATTTTATGAAACAACAGACGTTTACTTCCGCAAATACGGTGATGAGTTCATCAACTGGTATATAGAAACAGAGGAACCTTTTGACAAGGCAGGCTCATACGCGATTCAGGGAAAGGGCTGCCTGATGACTGAAAAAATAGACGGGGACTATGACAACGTTGTCGGTCTGCCCGTAAGCAGACTCTTTCAGCATTTAATTAAATCAGGCATAAAACCGGGGGGACTGCATGAATTTTAACAATCTTGCCCAGATGCTTATTGACAGGGCAAAAATCCAGCCGAAAAAAGTTTATATTCATTTTCAGGAAGCAAAAATAACCTACGGCGAAGCAAACAGGCTTACAAACAAGATTGCCTCCGCCTTACAGCTTAAAGGGATAGAAAAAGGGGACAGAGTAGCTATAATGCTTGAGAACTCCCCTGAGTTCGTCTTCACTTTGTTTGCCGCATTCAAATGCGGAGCCATGGTTGTTCCCGTTAACACATTCCTCAAGAGAGACGAAGTAGCCTATATCCTCAAGGACAGCGGCGCAAAAATATTTGTCACATCATCTGAATTTCACGAAGTTGCAAACAAGATAGAAAAAGAGGTTAAAAACCTCAAAGCAGTTATGGCATACCAGCAGACTGCGTTCCGTTCGGAAAACCTTTATATTGTTTCAGAAAACCTTTCGGATAAGGATGTTAAGCCTGATGTCACAGAGATGGACTCAGCCCTTCTCATTTACTCCTCCGGCACAACAGGCCACCCCAAGGGGGCTGAGCTCACCCACAGAAACCTTATAGCGAACGCTGCGGCATGCGCTTCCAGATTTGATGTGCGCTCTAAAGAGAAGTTCCTGCTTTTCCTCCCCTCCTTCCATTCATATGCTATGATGACGTGTCTTATACTGCCTACATTCAGCGGTTCCTCCGTCATCATTCTGGAAGGAGTCAACGACCTTAAAAAGAAAAGCTTCAAGAATATACTTGTTTTCAAACGCCCCACCTTCTTCCTCGGCGTTCCGCAGGTTTATACCGCTCTGCTTAAGTCAAAAATGCCCGCATGGTTCATTAAGTTTATATACCCCATCAGGCTCCATGTAAGCGGAGGCGCGCCCCTGCCGGAGGAAACACTCAGGCAGTTCAAAAACAAGTTCGGCAAAACAATTGTTGAGGGCTACGGCCTTTCAGAGGCATCGCCCGTTGTTTCCGTTAACCTGCTTAATAAACAGAAACCCCTTTCAGTCGGCCCCGCCCTTGACGGCGTGCAGGTGAAGGTAGTTGATGAAAGCGAGATGGAAGTTCCTGTCGGCACAGTGGGCGAGCTCATTGTAAAAGGCCCCAACGTAATGAAGGGTTACTGGAATATGCCCGGCCTCACAGAAACCACTATCCGCAACGGATGGCTCTTCACAGGGGATCTTGCTAAAGTTGACAAGGAAGGGTTTATCTATATTGTTGACCGCAAAAAGGATCTTATCCTCGTCAAAGGCATGAACGTTTACCCCAGAGAGATTGAGGAAGTTCTTCACAAATACGAAGGCGTGGAAGCGGCTGCCGTTATAGGTCTGCCTGATGAAGCCAGCGGCGAAGTGCCTGATGCCTACATCAAACCGAAGGAAGGCGCTAATCTGGATATTAAAGATATTAAAAAGTATCTCCGCGAAAAACTCGCAAACTATAAAATACCCCGTCATATCTACATAAGGCAGGATCTCCCTCTGACTGCCACCGGCAAGGTTCTCAAGCGTGAGCTTAAGAGAGAGGTTCTTTCCGGCCACTTCCACACGGGGCATCACCCGGAGGATTGAAAGCTTTGACATATTACGATATTCTTCTGCCGGTTCCCGCAGGCGGCGTTTATACTTACATATCCCATACGCCGCTCATACGGGGACAAAGGGTCAGAGTTCCTCTGGCCTCCAGAGTGCTCCCCGGAATTGTTCTGGGTGAGGCGAAGGAACTCAGAGAAGGTGTAAAATATCGTGAAGTAGCTGAAACCTTTGAGGAATCATCCGTTTTTACCGACCATTTTCTCAGACTGATAGATGCCATGGCGGACTACTACGTGAATCCGCCCGGCCTCACTCTGGCAGGCACCATATCGAAAACAGTTGTGGAGTCAGAGCCCTGCCCCGTTCCCGTTAAAAAACTGAACACAGCAGAAGACCTTAAGCTCAATGCAGATCAGCAAGGCATTTATGAAAGCATATCCGCTGACCGCGGGAAGTTCTCGGTTCATCTCATACACGGTGTCACAGGGAGCGGAAAAACCGAGATATATGTTGAGCTCGCAAAGGATGTCATAGCCGCCGGACAAAAGGTGCTTTATCTTGTTCCTGAAATCTCACTGACTCCGCAGATGGTGGAGCGCATATCAAAAAGGCTTGGTTTTGAGGTTCCCTCATACCACAGCAGACACACGCCGAAAAAACGCAGGGAGGCATTCTGGAGCTTCGCAAAGGGCGAGGCGCCTGTGCTCATAGGTGCAAGAAGCGCCCTGTTTGTTCCTGCGGAGAATATCGGGCTGATCATCGTGGATGAAGAGCATGAGCAGAGCTACAAGCAGGAGGAAGCACCGGCCTATCAGCTTCGGGATATGGCAGTGCTTTACGGAAGCATTCTGGGCGCAACTGTTATTCTCGGCAGCGCAACCCCTTCTCTTGAGAGCATGTATAATGCAAAAACAGGCAAGTATAAGCTCCACAGACTCACAACACGCCATGCCGCCTGTATGCCGCTGATGCAGATAGTTGATATGAAAGCCTGCGACCCAATAGACCACATAATATCCGAAAGGCTCTATGACGAGCTTTCCGCCACTGTTCAGCGTGGAGAACAGGCGATACTGCTCATAAACCGCAAGGGCTATTCCCATACACTTTACTGCGAAAAATGCGGCAAAACTGTCCACTGCCCCAACTGCTCCGTTGCACTCACATGGTACAAATCAAGAAACGTAACCAAATGCCACTACTGCGCATCGGAATACAAAGTTCCTCACTGCACACACTGCGGCAGTACACAGACCAGAGACTACGGCGCAGGAACAGAGCGTGTGGCAGAGGTTCTGGAACAGCTTCTGGGAATCCCTGTTCTCAAGCTTGACACCGACAGTGTGACATCTCAGGGAAAACTCAGCAAAATGCTGGACGATTTCCGTGACGGCAAATTCAAGGTGCTTGTGGGCACACAGCTTGTCGCCAAGGGGCTCCATTTCCCCGATGTAACCTTATCCGCCGTGCTGAATCTGGACAACATGTTTTCCCTGCCCGATTTCAGGGCGCATGAGCGTGCTTTTCAGCTTCTGGTGCAGCTTTCCGGCCGTTCGGGAAGATGCGAAAAGCCCGGCAAGGTAATTATCCAGACCTATTCGCCGGAGATGGATATATTTGACATGGCAATAAACAGGCCGGATGATTTCTACGAATTTGAGATGACGCGCCGTGAGCCCTTCGGCTATCCCCCTGCGGGCAAGCTTTGCAGGCTTATTTTCAGCCACTCCAGAGAGGAAACTGTCTATGATGCCGCCCACAGCGTGAAACAGGCTCTGAGCTCCCTCCCGGCGGGGATAGACATCAAAAAGCCCACACAGGCTCCGGTTTATAAAATACGCAATAAGTACAGGTATTCCATCCTTATGAAAAGCAGTGACACCGCCCTGCTCAAGCGGGCAATCCATACCGCCGTGTCAGCGTTCAATAAACTCGGCAAAACAGCAGTCATAATGAAGGTTGACCGCGATCCATACTTCTTTATGTAGCCCTTCTTCCCCGTTGACAAAGACTTGCAAATATACTAATTGATTCTACTCCGCAAATGCGGAACATATTTTCACATATCAAGAAGGATTATTTTGAAACGGTCAGTATTACATTCAGCAAGCGGGAACTCCCGTGCTTAGGGGCATTGTTTATTCCCTGTTATCGGCTCTGTGCTTCTCCACGCTTGTTATCATAGCCAAATTCGGCTTCGATTCGGGCATGTCCTCCGCGCAGATGCTCTTTTACCGCTTTGCTTTCGGCGCGCTTACCACAGCGGCTTTCCTCATTTCCACCGGAAGAAAAAACGCTTTCATCATTGAGCGGCGGACACTGGTTAAAATAGTCCTCATAGGCGGAACCATGTTTCTGCCGCAGAGCTTCTTCTTTATCTTGTCCATCAAATATATACCTGTTGTTACGGCTGAGCTTGTGCTTTATTTCTACCCCACTGCCGTGGTGCTTATATCATGGCTGGTGCTGAAAAAATCCCTCAACCGCCTGCATCTCATAGCGGCTGCCGTGGCCTTTGCGGGCTCGGCACTGATACTGTTCGAAGCTTTCAGCTCAAACATGAGCCTCACCGGACTTCTTCTGGCTATGATGGCTATGCTGACATTTTCCTCATACATGCTGATCACACATAATATTCTGGAAAAAACAGACCCTTTTGCCCTGAGCTTTTACCTGATGGCAACAGCATCCGTCATCCTATCATTCGGTCTTCCGGAGGGTTCATTCAGCCTCACACCCTACAAACTCAGCCTTGCGCTTATGCTGGGAATAATCCCTTCGTTTCTGGCAACCATATTTTTATATAAAGCATTAAAAGAGATAGGCTCGTCCATGACCTCCATAGCCTCATCCATAGAACCCGCACTCACTGTGGTTCTCGCGCATATTTTCCTCGGAGAGAAGACAGCCGCCATGCAGATAATAGGTATGATTATGATAATGCTGGGGATTATTCTGCCAATGTGGAGCAGTTTGTTTATAAAAAGAAAGGCGGTAACTCAGTTCTGAAACTACTGCTGTCTGCTTCTGAGTTCCCTGAAAAAGCTTTTCAGCATTTCCCGTATCTCGTCCTGAAACAGCCCGTGTTTGTAGCTTACCCTGTGGTTAAGCCCCTGAATATCAAAGGTGTTTGCAAGGCTGATCACTCCGCCGAACTTGGGTTCAGGTACGCCGAAAACAACATTGCGTATGCGGGAGTGGATGATTGTCCCCGCGCACATGAGGCAAGGTTCAACGGTTACGTACAGGCTGCATTCATCCAGCCGCCAGTCACCCGTGTTTCTTGACGCATCCTCTATGGCGATTATCTCCGCATGGCTTGTGGCAGTTTTGGCAACGGCCTTGGCGTTTCTGCCCCTGCCTATTACCTCACCGTCTTTAACCACCACCGCGCCGATGGGAACCTCTCCTTCCGCGCGGGCTTCCTCAGCCTGTTCCATGGCAAGCCGCATGAACCTTATGTCGTCATCAGTAAACTGAAACTCCGTCATTCAAGCTCCATCCTGACTAACCCTGTGAAGACAACCGCTGCCGTTTCAGCCTTGAGTACCGGAGTAAACGGTGAAACAACACGGAAACCCTTTGTTGTCAGTGTTTCGACCTCTTCATCCTCAAAGCCGCCTTCACAGCCTATTATCATGGCGACATCGCGGGACTGCACCTTCAACGGTTCCTTACCTTCTTTGCGCTCATAAAAGAGGAGCTTTTCCGTATTGTCAGCCGAAATATCCTCCAGATGAACAGGAGGGTGAATCACAGGCACATGCTCGTTTTCGCTCTGGAGAACCGCCTTAACCGCTATGTCGTGATACCTGCCGAAGGATTTATCTTTCACATCCTTCATACTGCGGGCGCTGATTACGGGTATAATCTCCGTAACGCCAAGTTCTGCGTATTTCTCAACGGCAAAATCCATATATTCCCGCTTGAGTACGCACTGATAAACAGAAAGCCTGTAATCCGGCCTGACCACTGGGCGCTCCGTGAGGATGTCCAGCAGGGTGAATTTATTGTTTATCTGCGCAACTCTGGCAGTGCAGAGCCTTTCCGGAGTGAGGATGCCGAACTCATCCCCTTCCCTGCTTCTCAGAACGGTTTTTATATAATGATGCGCATCGTCCCGCAGTTCGCAGGATGAGCCTGAAACCTCGTCAAGCCAGATCCTTTTCATCAGCCTTTATCCTTATACTTCATGGATTCAAACTCGAAATCCCCGTTGTCGTCTATAATCATTGAACTGAGAAAATAACCGTACACACAGCCGGTATCAAGGTTAACGGAGCAGATCTCCCCTTTTTTGTTACGGTTGACGTAAGGCCTATTAGGGTTAATCTGCGGGTCTATCTTAACCACGGGGGTGTGCCCGTGCACCATGGAGTAGCCGAAGTATGTGGTTTTGCGCCTGTCTGTATTCCTTGACCAGGCGAACCTGAACTGAGGGCTGAATGACTCGTCATCCCCGTTGCCGGAGCCGTCGCCGATACCGGCGTGGGAGAAGTGGAGCTTAAAGAAGCCGTAATCCATGCTGTCGCATATCTGTGCGGAACTGAAAAAGTCCATGTAAGGCTCAAAATACCTGTATGCGGCAAGGGAAACGTCCTTACCCTGCGCCAGCTCCTTATCAAACCTTCCGCCCGTGAAGGAGCTTATGGTTTTATCCCCGCCCAGCTTCATAAACTGCTTAGGGCCGTAACGCAGTGAGGAGCGGAAGTAATCCAGCATAACATCCTCGTGGTTGCCCAGAAGGAGAGTGACATCATAATGTTTTTTCAGGTCGATGATAAGATCGCAGACCTCTTTTGAGTATCTGCCCCTGTCCACTATGTCGCCGAGGAAAATAAGCCTGTGTATGTCGTACTCACCGAAAAGCCTTTCCAGAAGCGCATCAAGGGTTCTTACGCAGCCGTGAATATCTCCTATTACACCGAGCATCTTTTAAGACGCACTCCTTTCCATTCCTTAACCTCACAAGCTGCATCAATTTCATAGCCATCAGTATCTATACTGTTCATAAATTCGTCATACTCTTCCTGTAGTATACCTGAGTAAACTATATACTCCGGTTTTCGGGCCGCCACATCCGCATGTATGCTTTTGAGCACCTTTGTGATTATGTTTGCCACGATCACATCCGCATGCTCTTTCAGGCTTTCTATGCCGCCGGTCCATGCGCTGATATTTGTGCAGCGGTTAAGCTCAATGTTTTCACGGGCATTGCCCATGGCAAGGTCATCAATATCAAACGCATATACTTTCTCCGCACCGCAGACTGAGGCAGTTATGGCGAGTATCGCACTTCCGCAGCCCACATCTGCGACTCTCCTGCCTTCTGCCACACCTTCCAGAAGCCTTGCCGCAGCCTGTGTCGTGGCGTGTGTTCCGGTTCCGAAGGCGAGAGCGGGAATAATGCGTACTACCCTGCCGTGCGGCGCTGATGTTTCGGTATCAAAGCAGTAGTAAACATTATCTGTGAGCCAGCCGGGCTGTAAAAATTCCTTCCATTTATCCTCCCAGCCTGTTTCACTGACATCCTTTACGGTGAACTCCATACCGAAGTCATTGAAAACACTGCTGAGATCATCCTGTGAATATACTATGAAAACAACTTCCTCATTCTTAAAATCATCTTCTATAACAGTAAGTTCCATATCAAGAAGAGCTTCTTCAAGCTCCTCGCTGCGTATAAAATATCTATATTCTTTCATTTCTGCTCCGTTATGATAAAATACAGCCCATGAGACTGTCCGCAAGATTAAGTGAGATATACGGTATTTCACGCAGAAACGCAAAGAAATATATAACCGAAGGCAGGGTTGTTCTGAACGGGAAAACTCTCCGTAAAGATATTGAATTAAACGGAGATGAAAATCCGCTTCTTGAGGTAAAAAACACCGGGCGCATTATTGATGCAGATTCTTTTATTATATCAGTAAAGAACGGCGTTATTTTCTATTATAAACCGCCTTTTATTCATAGTGAACGTCATACGCCGGATGATGAGACTGCAATAAGCGATCTTGTCCCTGAAACACACAGGCTCATATCCAGACTGGACTTTGAAACAGACGGAATCATTGCCGCCGTGGAGAAAGAAACGGAAATCACAGAACTGAAAAAGGTGTATATTGCAGTGGTTCAGGGAGTGTTTCCTGAGAAGCTTTACATGGATAATGCCATTGATGCGGCAAAGAGAAAGAAGGTTAAAGTGCTTGATAATAAAGGTCTTAATCCTGCACGTTTTTCCAGAAGAATGCTGATGCGAGACTGCTCTGTTGTTCAGGCTGAACTTAAGCAGGCTAACAGACACCAGCTAAGAGCTTATCTGGCGCATTCCGGTTTCCCGATTATTGGCGACAAGCTTTACGGAGGTGCAGAATTTCCGCGCCTGATGCTTCACTGTGAATACACATCGGTTAACAAAATTGAAGAAACTTCCAAAAGGTCAGACAATTTTCTTGATTATTTTTCAAACCATATTTAAAATCTCTTCACCTCAAAAGAATCAAAATAGAATAATATTCTGAATACAATAAAGCTGACAGGAGATATTTTATGTTTAAGCCGAAGAGAATACTGGTTCCGACAGATTTTTCCTCCGCATCCAGAGTTGCTGTTAATCAGGCTAAGGAAATCGCAGAGCTGTGCAACTCCGAACTTGTCATAATCCATGTCAAAGCCAAAGAAGCAGAAAACCTCCCCCTCTTTTTCCTTGATGACTCCAAGATAGATGAAATTAACAAGCACCTTGACGAACATATTGATCATGAAATAGAAAAAATAAAAAATGATGTTTTCAAAGGAAGCATAGTTAAACCGACCGTGCGTATCTGCCACGGCAACCCTTATGATGAAATCATCAAAACAGCCGACTCCATGGCTTGCGATCTGATAGTAATATCTTCCAAAGGCAAGAGTGCTTTGGACGGCTTCTTCTTCGGCAGCATCACTGAAAAAGTTGCAAGAAGAGCCCACTGCTCCGTGCTAATTTCCCGCTGATACAGTTTCTCTGACTTAATATTTGTTTAACAATTTCTGCAATAACAGTGACAGTGAATTTGCATTGAAAGCAAAAAAAGACTCAATATTTAAATAAGTTACAAAAAGAAACCCGATTATAAAAAGAACAAAACCGTTGTAATTAGTACCTTTTAATGGTATTTTTTCATAATTAAAGATGGAGGAAGTTTTATGAAGTCAGGACTTTTCAAAACAGCTTTTGCTATTGCTGCGCTCTGCACGGCGCTGATAGCTCTTCCCGCTGCTGCGTCCGCAGCAATGTACAAATTTTCAGGCGGCCCCTCAGGCGGAACATTCATGTACTATGCCAACGGTATAGCACAGCTTATCAAAACACCGGACATCAGAATACTTGCCAGTGCGTCCAACGGTTCAGTTGAGAACGTTAGGCTTGTTGACTCCGGCAGAGCGAGCATGGGCGTTGCTTATGCCGGTGATGTTTTCCTTGCAAGAAAAGGAGAACTCACAGGCGATACCAGAAAGTATGAAAACGTAATGGCCATTGGCTATTTCTACGGCGCACCCGCACACATGATAGTCAGAGCAGATGCCAAAATTAACTCAACTGCTGACCTCGCAGGTAAAAGAGTGGGCGTGGGCGATGCCGGTTCAGGCGCGGCTTCCAACGCTGAGCGTTACTTCACTCAGCTTAAGGTATGGGACAAAATGAAGCCTCAGTTCATCGGCTACAGAAACGCAGCATCAGCCTTCGGCAACAACCAGCTTGACGGCTTCTGGGTATTCGCCGGCTTCCCCAACTCTTCAGTTATAGAAGCTGCTCTCCAGACAGATGTTAAAATAATGAGCCTCTGGAGCGATGCTCAGAAAGGCGGCCTCATAGCAGAATATCCCTTCTACTCCAAAGTTGTTATACCTGCAAACACTTACAAAGGCCAGACTCAGCCTGTGGAAACAATTCAGGACGGCGCTATATGGGTAGTTAACAAAGACGTACCCGCTGACGTGGTCTATGAAATGACTAAGGCAGTTTACAGCCCCGAAGGCTTCAAACACCTTATAGAAATCCACAAATCAGCTCAGGAAATGAGCATAGAAGGCGGCCTTACAGGTATAGCCACTCCTGTTCACCCCGGCGCAGCTAAATACTGGAAAGAAAAAGGCGTTCTTAAGTAAGAAGAAAAACCGCTGCCCGGAAGTTTTTTCTTCCGGCAGCACCCTTATTAAAACAGCAGAAATCAATATGCGGCAGGGCATACCTGCCGCTTTTATTAGGGTTAATCTGGTTTTGTCGGAGGACTTAAGTGTACGATAAGCTTTCAAAAATTGAAAAATATATCTTTGACGGGATGGCGCTCTTCCTTGTTCTTTTCTATTCATATTCGGCGCTTGTAGTGCCCGCAGCCACCCAGTATCATAAAGGTGTGTATGTCTTTGTTACATACATACTTGTTTTCCTTGTCTACAAATCAAAAAGCATATTCTTCCGCATTGTGGATTATATTCTTTTAGCTCTGTCAGCTATTACTGTCATATATTTCATGGCTAACTTTGAAGCCCTGAACTACAGAACAGGCGCGGAAACCCAGACAGACGGAATCATAGCCATGATAGGCGTACTCATAGGAATCGAGGTTGCCCGCAGGGCGGTGGGAACAGTTTTCGTTATAATCGGTGCTGTCCTTCTTACATATGGTGTTTTCGGACCATACGCACCTGAGCTTCTCATGCATCCGGGCGGTTCGTTCATGGAAATAGCTAATACCTGTTTCTATAAAAATGACGGTGTGTTCGGAATTATGGCGGATGTTCTTGCCACATACGTGCTTCTGTTCGTTATCTTCGGAGCATTCCTTGAAAAATCCGGTGCGCAGAAATTCTTCATAGATCTTCCCGTTGTTCTGGTCGGTCACAGAACAGGCGGCCCCGCAAAGGTTGCTGTTATCGCCAGTGCGCTTTTCGGCTCTATATCAGGTAGTGCGATAGCAAACACAGTGTCAACCGGAGCCTTTACCATCCCTCTGATGAAGAAAGTCGGCTTCAAACCTCATGTGGCAGGCGCAGTTGAACCCGCAGCCTCAATAGGCGGCATGTTCATGCCCCCGATCATGGGCGCCGGCGGCTTCATCATGGCGGAACTTACGGGCATCCCCTACTCCAAAATAATGCTTATAGCTATCTTCCCCGCTATGATGTACTTTTTCAGCGTTTTCGTTATGGTGCATTATGAAGCGAAGATTCATAACATCCGCGGTGAAAAATCCGAAGAATCAGCAATGAAGATCTTCAAGGAAGGCTGGTACTATATACTCCCTCTGGCTGTTATTACAGTGCTGATGATTATAGGCTATGACGCCGGTCTTTCCGCCGTTGTGGGCATACTCACCTGCCTTGTTATAAGCTGGTTTAAGAAAGAGACGAGGATAGACCTTGCAGGAATGATTGACGCAGCCAGAAAAGGGGCGGAAAGCAGCCTTAAGATCGGGGCTACCGTGGGTGTAATAGGTATAATCATCGCCATGCTTACATTCAGCGGGCTTATACTCACCTTCGCTGACATAGTTATCGGTCTTGCGGAAGGAAAGCTCTGGCTCACCATCCTCCTGATAGCACTTGCATCACTCATCCTCGGAATGGGCGTACCCGTTACGGCTGCATACCTTATTACAGCGGTTGTTGCAGTACCCGCGCTTACCCACCTCGGCGTAAACCCAATAGCGGCGCACATGATTGTTTACTGGCTCAGCCAGGACTCAAACATAACACCGCCGGTGTGCATCGCCGCATTCGCAGGAGCAGCAATAGCGGAGGCGCATATGTGGAAAACTGCGTTTAACTCATTCAAGTTCGCAAAATTCCTCTACCTTGCGCCGTTCCTGTTCGGTTATGTACCTGCCTTTACCCTTAACGGTTCATCAGCGGACATAATCAAAGCCTTTATAATGATTGCGATAGGTACATGGATGTATTCATATTTCCTCAGCTTCGCATGGTTCTACTCAATCAGAAACAGGTTTGCACCTGCTAAAGCAGTATAAGATTTTTCATGACCGGAGGTAAAACTCCGGTCTTTTTTTGTTTTATTTGACATCTGTCAATTCATTTTTCTCTCCATTCTTTATATTTAAACTCACAAAGACGGATAAACGGGTTATAAATATAAATCGCAGAGGTAAAACATGAGCTTTTCACAGATGACAGTTAAAGAGATTATCGACAACCACCCTGAAACCAGAGACATTTTCATATCAAACGGTTTTGAGCAGTTTAAGGACGATGCCAAGCTCAACACGCTCGGCAAGTTCCTCAAGCTGGAAACCGCACTGAAAAACAAGAAATTCGATGTAGATACCTTCGTGGCGCTCCTTGAGGACAAGGTGAACTCCAACGAAGCCGCTGCGGATGTTACCCTTAAAAAAACAAAAACAGAAGGAGCAGTGAGCATGAAAGGGCTTCTCCCCTGCCCTGTGCGCCTTCCCATACTTGAAAAGATAGATGCATACGCAGAGAGCGAAGGCGTTTCCGTTACTTACAAGCTGGAGGCAGCCTCTGTGGGTGCGGACTGGATGAACGCTGAAATCAGAAACGCTGAATCAACCGACTCACTGGCGGATATATACCTCTCAGCAGGGTTTGAGCTTTTTTTCAGCAGAAGCTTCCGCGATAAGCTTCAGGCAGACGGCAGCTTCAGAAACCTGGTTGAAACTGGAATAAACCCCAGATTCACAGACCTTAAGCTGGAAGACCCCAGAGATATACTCTCCATAGTGTCTCTCGTTCCTGCGGTGTTTATGCTGAACCTTGAGGAGCAGGGAGACCTGCCTGAGCCTAAAACATGGGCTGATCTCCTCCGTCCGGAATACGAAAACAAGGTGGCGCTCCCTGTAGGCGATTTCGACCTCTTTAACGCCATCCTCCTGAACATTTACAAGGAGCACGGCATGGAGGGAGTGCGGAAGCTTGGCAAATGCCTTATCAAGTCCATGCACCCGGCTGAGATGGTTAAAAACGCAGGGAAAAAAGTAGCAGGCAAACCGTACATCACCATAATGCCCTACTTCTTCACAAAAATGCTCGCCGGACTTAAAACCGTTAAGGTGTACTTCCCGGAGGACGGAGCAATTGTGAGCCCTGTTTTCATGCTGGCAAGGGATAAGGAAGGCGTCCGTCCGCTTGCTCAGGCTGTTGCGGGCAAAGCTGTCGGTGAAATCCTCACCCAGAAAGGGCTCTTCCCGTCCACACATCCTGATGTGCAGAATGTTCTGCCCGATTACGCTCCGTTTAAGTGGATCGGCTGGGATTTTATAGAAAATAATGATATTGATCAGGTAATAGAAGAAACAATGAACGTATTCAAAAATTCCTGAGGTTGATGATGAGATTTATAACAGTTTCCGGCCCGCCTTCATCGGGCAAGACATCGGTAATTCTGAAAACGATAGATGCCCTCGCCTCCAGAGGGTTTAAAACAGGCGTGGTGAAGTTTGACTGCCTCACCACTGACGATGACAAACTTTATGAGAAGAAAGGAGTGCCCGTTAAAAAGGGTCTCTCCGGCGCGCTTTGCCCTGACCATTTTTTTGTGAGCAATGTTGAGGAGTGCGTCCGCTGGGGCAGTGACAAGGGGCTTGACATACTCATAAGCGAAAGCGCAGGTCTCTGCAACAGATGCTCCCCGCACATAAAGGACATCACTGCCGTGTGCGTCATTGACAACCTCAGCGGGGTGAACACACCAAAGAAGATAGGCCCCATGCTGAAATCGGCTGATATAGTGATCATCACCAAGGGGGACATTGTGTCTCAGGCGGAAAGAGAGGTCTTCGCCTCAAGGGTAAAGATAGCGAACCCCGCAGCAACCATAATGAACGTAAACGGAATCACCGGACAGGGAGCCTACGAGCTCTCACGCCTTTTCAGCGGCGGTGAGGAGATAGAAACACTCAAAGGGCGCATGCTCAGGTTCTCCATGCCTTCCGCCCTCTGCTCATACTGCCTCGGCGAGAGGAGAATCGGCGACAGCTATCAGATGGGCAATGTGCGTAAAATGGATATGGAGGAATAAAAATGAAGAAAGCCGCAGACAGAAAATTTTCCGAACAGACATACATGACCGACTTTTTCGAAAGCTTCGGTCTTAAGATAGAGAACATGGACACCACTCCGGCGGAATACATAAAAAACGTGCCGGAGGAAAAGCTTGAGGATCTGGGCATAGACCCCGAAACTTTTTTTGCCTCTCTGGAAGCGTTCTCGGCAGACTTTGAATCCATGATGAACGATAAAGGGATGAATGTAGACAGCCTCACCATAGTCGGCGGGCAGGACAAAAGCGGGAACCTCGAAAATGTTCAGCTAACCATTCACAAAGGTGATATAATCTGCATAGTCGGGCCTACCGGTTCGGGCAAAAGCCGCCTTCTTGCTGATATTGAATGGCTGGCGGACGGAGACACACCCACCGGGAGGCGTATTCTGATAAACGGTGAAAAACCGGATCTGTCAATGCGCTATTCTCTGGAGCATAAGCTTGTTGCTCAGCTTTCGCAGAACATGAACTTTGTAATGGACTTAACAGCGGAAGAGTTTGTTATGATGCACGCTGAAAGCAGGCTTGTGGAGAACCCCGCTGAGAAAACAGCGCTTATAATCGAGCAGGCCAATATGCTTGCGGGGGAAAAGTTTAAGCCCGATACTCCTGTAACCTCACTCAGCGGCGGACAGTCACGCGCGCTGATGATTGCGGACACTGCCTTTCTGAGCAAGTCCCCCGTTGTCCTTGTGGATGAGATAGAAAACGCAGGGATAGACAGAAAGAAAGCTCTGGAACTGCTGGTGAAAGAGGAAAAGCTTGTCCTCATGGCCACACATGACCCTATCCTTGCTCTCATGGGCTCAAAAAGGATAGTGATCAAGAACGGCGGCATTCACGAAATAATAGAAACCACCACGGAAGAGCGCAGCAGCCTTGAGGCACTGCGAAAGCTGGATGAAAAGCTTCTGGCCATGAGAAACATCCTCAGAACAGGCGGAAGACTGAATAATATTGACGATACAATAATTTAGATTGCAGATGATATAACTTTTCAGTATTGTCTGTAAATGAGGAACTATTTGGAAGAAAACGATAATCTGCATACTTTTTTTGCACCTGCGCAAAGGACTCCCCATGACGAAATAGTCAGAAAGTCAAGGGAGATCAGGAATGCTCCCTACATAGCGCAGATACTGGATTCCCTGCCGGATACCGTTGCGGTTCTGGACGAAAACAGGCAGATTATCTTCGCAAATAAGCTCCTGCTGAGTTTTCTGGGGCTTCCCGTTCAGGAAAGACTTCTCGGAATGCGCCCCGGAGAGGCTCTGGCATGCAGACACGCCTTTGTTGACGGATGCCCCTCCTGCGGAACAACTGAATACTGCTCACAATGCGGCGCCGTGGGTGCAATTCTCGGAGCGAACCTGCTTGCTGATGAAATAAAGGAATGCAGAATAATCACCGAACACGGTGACGCGTTTGATCTTCTCATCACCACAAGAATCATATCTGTTAACGGTTCTGAGTATATCCTTTTCATAGCAAAGAATATTGCTGATGAAAAACGCAAAGTGATTCTGGAAAGAATCTTTTACCACGATATATCAAACCTGGCAGGAGTGATCCACACAATGAGCGATATTCTCAAGGACTCACCTCCCCCGGCTGACTGCACCGAGTACCATAAAATCCTCTACGGCACATCAAAAGCCCTTGTGGAGGAGGTTCAGTCCCACAGGCTTCTGAACCTGGCTGAATCGAAAGAGCTGGTGACAAATATCGAAAGCGCTGACAGTCTGGCAATAGTCAACGAAGCAGTGATGATATACTCCAACCACAGTGCGGCTTTTAATAAATCTGTTGCTGTGGCTGAAAACGCAGGACACGTAATTTTTGAATCAGATAAAACCATTCTTCGCAGAGTTCTGGGAAATATGCTTAAGAATGCCCTTGAGGCCAGCCTTGAAGGTGAGCAGGTTGTTGTCGGCTGCTACAAAGAGGACGGCAGAGCGGTTTTCTTTGTCCATAATAACGGCTTCATGCCAAAGGATGTTCAGCTTCAGGTTTTCCAGCGTTCCTTTTCCACAAAAGGCAAAGGACGCGGTCTTGGCACTTACAGCATAAAACTTCTTACCGAAAACTATCTCAAAGGAAAGGTTCGCTTTGAAACATGCAGAGAAAGCGGAACTACCTTTTTTGCGGAACTGCCCCTCTCCTATTCACCCTTCTGATCTTTAAACAGCTAATATTTTCCCGCCGTTAAGCTATTTAAACCGTAATATGGTATTGTGGATTATAAACAAATAATATTTCGGGGCGGCGAAGATGAAGAAGTATACATTCACGGTAAGCATCCTATCCCTGTTCAGCGCCATGACCCTCGTCCTAACTTTCTTTCTTATCAGTAACTTCTATTTCAGAGGGATGGATCATGCCTATAAGCTCACTGAATCAAAAATAATTGAAGTCAATAAAAATATCACAGACTCACTCAGCGGAAGCCTGCGCAACACGGGAGACAAACTTTCTGTTCTGGCAAATATTACAGAAAATCCCAAAATCCTTGAAAATACGGATATTTTTACCCGCATAATGTGGGAGCAGCTCAGAGCCGATAAAAACCTCTCCAGTATTTATATTGCGGATCATGAAGGAAATTTTATTCAAATCAGACGGGATCCTGAACTTGCTCTGCGGATCCTGAACAAAAAAGCAGGAGCAGATACTTACCAATATAAAAATAATGATTTCCTGAGCACCTCTTTCAGAACCTCAGCCGCAGACTATGATCCCAGAACCAGAAACTGGTTTCTAGGGGCTTCCGGAACAAAAAAGATTCACTGGTCCGAACCTTATTTCTTTGCATCCACAGGTAAACCGGGCATAACAATATCGGCTGCCGCGCTGGATGAAAAGGGAGATGTAATATACGTCTGCGGAGCTGACTACACACTGGACACCCTGTCTGAACTGCTTAAAACCAAAACAGGTCTGATAAACGGAAGACTGTTTCTTTTCAGCAGCGAACAGGAAATAATAGCGGCCTCGTTTGACTATAAAAACAAACATGACACCCTTCGTAAGATTGGCGACCTCGGCTCTGAGGGGCTTTCCGCTGTGTTTGAGTCAGCGGTAAATGGAAGAATAACAGGTACAACGGCTGAAAAAAACGATAAAGAATATGTTTATGTCATAACCCCGGTTCCCGGAAGCATAGGGAACAAATGGTTTCTGGCCTCAATGGTCAACAAAGAGTCCATAATCGAAAACATCAATCAGACGCTACTTATAACAATCGCCATTTCTGTCATAATAATGGGTATAATCTATTTCCCTGTATCGTACATTATCAGAAGAATGTTCATCAATCCGATTGACAGGCTTAAAAAAATGACCGCTGACATTGCAGAGCAGAATTACAGCAGCACAGAAATAATCTACACCCGCATAGAGGAGTTTTATAAGCTGTCAATATCTCTCCTGAACATGGCAAACTCAATTAAGCAGTACGAAGCTGACCAGAAAAAGCTCACGGATTCGTTCATAAAGATAATTGCCGGGGCAATAGATGCTAAGTCGCCATATACCGGAGGTCACTGTGAAAGAGTGCCCGTAATTGCCGAAATGCTTATAAAAGCGGCGAATGACAGCAGCGAAGGCAGCATGAAATCCTTTTCCCTCAAGAACGAGGAGGAATGGAGGGAGTTCAAGATCGCCGCATGGCTTCACGACTGCGGCAAGGTCGTAACACCGGAGTATGTGGTGGACAAAGCTACTAAGCTGGAAACCATATACAACAGAATACACGAAGTCAGAGCCAGATTTGAAATCCTCTACCGCGATGCGGTCATAGAATATTACGGGAAACTCGCAAATAATTCTGAAATGAAAACAGTTCTGGAATCGGAGCTTATTGAAAAACATCAGCAGCTTAGAGATGATTTCGCCTTTGTGGCCGAATGCAACATAGGCGGCGAATTTATGGACGAAGCAAAATCGGAAAGACTCAAGGCAATAGCTGAAACAACATGGATAAGGCATTTCAGCGACAGACAGGGACTGAGCAATGCTGAGAAGCTCCGTGTAAAAGAAATACCGGAGACTGCCCTGCCCTGCACGGAAAAGCTCCTTTCCGATAAACCGGAGCATATAATCAGGCATGAGCGGCTCATTGACGCGGCTGAGTATGAAAGGCTGAAATTCAGGGTGGATGTCCCGGAAAACTTCAATAACAGCGGTGAGCTTTATAACCTGCTGATAAGCAGGGGAACGCTGAACAACGAAGAAAGATTCAAGATCAACGAGCATATCATAATGACAATAAAAATGCTGGAGAGCATTCCGTTCACCGAGAATCTCAGGCGTGTTCCCGAATACGCAGGTACTCACCATGAAACTCTCAAAGGCACAGGCTACCCCAGAAGGCTTAAAGGCGGAGAACTGTCAGTACCTGCCCGGATTATGGCGATAGCAGATATTTATGAGGCTCTCACCGCCTGTGACAGACCTTACAAAAATGCCAAACCTCTGTCAGAGGCGCTGAAAATAATGAGCTTCATGGCGAAAGACAGCCATATTGATTCAGAGTTGTTTGAGCTTTTTCTCAGAAGCGGCGTTTATATGGAATATGCCGAGAAGTATTTACAGAAAAGCCAGATGGATAATATAGACATAGAAAGACTGATACAGCAGGCAAAATCCTGATTCATCCGCAATGACAGTATCTTACGTCACTGCGAGGAGCAAAGCGACGCGGCAGTCTCAGTTTTATTGTCCCTGATAAAAAAAGCCCTC
>NZ_JAJAPB010000010.1 GCF_026226615.1 Geovibrio ferrireducens | reverse complement strand
AGCAGCAAGCGGCTATGCCGCGCAGGCTGCGAGTGAGGAAAAACTCCATGGACGGAGGTTTTTCTACGGTAATCAAGAAGGGGGAGATTGCTTCACTGCATCCGCAATGATAGACAAGCTTTAAGAAATGATTCTGAACTGCTGTTTTTACTGTAAAAATTCTGCACGATGCGATGTAATACTTGTTTAATCTTTTTTAAGATAATATCATTACATCAATCGAAATATATGGAGCTGACATGAGCAAACAGTGGGAACTTAAATGGATGGCATGGGAAGTAACCAGAAAATGCAACATGAATTGCGTTCACTGCCGTTCAAATTCAACAATAGAGTCGGCGGAGGGGAACCTCACGTTTGACAAATGCAAATCTCTCATGGATGAGATAGGCGAGCACGCCAAACCTGTTATAGTTATATCCGGCGGCGAGCCACTTCTGAGGAAAGACGTTTTTGATATAGCCGCATACGGCACAGAGAAAGGCTTCCGCATGGCAATGGCCACAAACGGAATGCTTGTGGATGATGAAGTCTGTAAAAACATGAAGCAGTCAGGCATCCGCATAGTCTCCCTCAGTCTTGACGGAGCCACAAAAGATGTGCACGACAACTTCCGCGGTCAGGAAGGGGCATACGAAAGCGTGATGAACGCCGCCGAGCATTTCAGAAAGCATGACATAAAATTCATAGTAAACTCATCCTTCACCAAGAGAAACCAGAACCAGATAGAAGGTACATACAAGCTTGCCAAGAAAATAGGCGCCACTGCCTGGTATATGTTCCTCATAGTCCCCACGGGAAGAGGGGAAGAGGTGATGAAGGAGCTTGTTTCCAAAGAGGATTACGAAGACCTTCTCAACTGGCATTATGACATGGAGCGCGAGGAGCAGGACATACTCGTCCGCCCCACATGCGCCCCGCAGTATTACCGCATATGGCATGAACGCAGCAAGGCGGAAGGGCTTGACCCCGAACGCAGAAGCCTCTCTTTCGGAACGGGCGGCGGCAAAGGCTGTATAGCCGGACAGTCCATCTGTCTGCTCAACCACGAGGGGGATGTTTACCCCTGTTCGTATTTCCCCATGGCTGCCGGAAATGTCTTTAAACAGGGCTTCTGGGAAATATGGAACAACTCCGAGCTTTTCAGGGATATGCGCAGCTTCAAAGACTATGAAGGCAAATGCGGTGTATGTAAATATCTCGGCGTTTGCGGCGGCTGCCGTGCCAGATCTTACGCTGTGAGCGGTTCGTACATGGAAGAAGAACCCTTCTGCGATTATATTCCGACAAACTACAAGCCCTGCGGCTGATAATTATTAATAATAAGCAATAGACAAAAAAGCCGGAGTGCGTCACGCTCCGGCTTTTTTCATTTCCTCACCTTTCTGTTCTAAAATCAAACGTGTTTCATTATTATAAAAGCCGATAGTCCGGTTATGACGGCATTGTCCGCTCAAAGTTAATAATTTTCATATGTCTTTATATTGAACTGCTTGACATGGTTCAAATTCTGTTTTATTATCACCCAAGTTTAAGAGGGGCTGAATGCGGGTACTATCTCTTCAGTTGCCGATGACGCTGGGAGATGTGAAATCCAATAGTGATAAATTCCTATCAGCTTTGTCGGAAGTTATTGATGAACAACCGTCAATTGTTATCCTGCCCGAAATGTGGGCGACCGGTTTCGACTATCAGAATCTTAACCGATTCAGCGGGCAGACCGAAGAGATTTGTAACGATATTTCCCGCAGGCTTAATGAAAATACGCTGGTTATTTCCGCTCTGCCTGAAAGGAATTATAACAAGGTTTATAACACGGTATATGCGGTTTCATCCGCAGGCGTTATAGCCCGTTACCGCAAGAATTTCCTCTTCACTCCTCTGGACGAGCATGTTTATATTGATAACGGTAAAGGTATTACGGTTTTTGAATTCATGGGTGTTAAGATCGGACTTCTTCTCTGCTATGAAATCCGTTTCCCCGAACTTTTCCGCATGACAGCCCTTGCCGGAGCGGAGCTCATAACCGTTCCCGCTGTATGGGGCGCAGTGAAAAAGGAACACTGGCTTACCCTTCTGCGCGCACGCGCGATAGAGAATCAGTGCTACATTGCCGGATGTAATACCAGCGTTATGCACGGCCGCAAGGACATGCCCTGCGGCTATTCCGCCATGTTTGACCCGTGGGGCGAGGCTATGTTTGAGCCCTCCGCAGAAGAAGGGGTCTACAGCGCGGTTATGGAACCTGCGAAGGTGGCAGAGATAAGGGAGAAGATCCCAAGCTTCAACGATGCTTTAAATGCTTTTGTAATAGAGAGAAAAAACTAATAATGACATTAAGCTAAAGGAGGAAAGAATGTCTGAACTTCAGAGCAGGGTTCGTGATAAGAGCCTTCATCATCTTTTTATGAAACCTGAGGACACCATCAAGTTTTTCAAAGATGCCGACAACAGGATTATGGATCTCGGCTGGTCCGGCTTCACACCGGTAGGCTACCCCAAAGTTGTTCCTATTGCCCTTGCAGACCATGTTGAAAAAAATAATCTTCAGGGCAAATGGAAGTTCAACCTTTTCATAGGCGCATCTGTCGGTTCTGAAACTGAAAACAGATGGGCAACACTGGACATGATTGACAGAAGATGGCCCTACCAGACAGGTAAGGACATAGGAAAAGGGATAAACTCCGGCAAAATCAGAATGGGCGATAAACACCTCTCCATGTTCGCTCAGGATCTCAGATACGGCTTCTACACTAAAGACAGAGGCGGCAAACTTGACGTAGCTATCATTGAGGCTACTGCAATCACTGAAAACGGCGACATCATCCTCGCAGGTTCCGTTGGTGCTGCACCTGAAATTATTGACATAGCAGATAAAATCATCGTTGAAATCAACACAGGCATGCCCTCTCTCGAAGGTATGCACGACATCATGATGACAGACCTGCCCCCTTACAGAAAAATTATTCCCATCACTGACGTTCGTCAGCGCTGCGGAACACCCTTTGTTCCCACTAACAAAAGCAAAATCGTTGCTATAGTTGAGTCCAAGCTTCCCGATAACGGACGCGCACTCAGAGGAACAGACGATGTTGCTCAGGCTATCGCAGACAACATAGTTGACTTCTTCACTCACGAAGTGAAAGCCGGCCGTCTGCCTAAAAACCTTCTGCCCCTTCAGTCAGGCGTTGGTTCAATAGCAAACGCCGTTGTGGGCGGCCTTACAGCTTCTCCCTTTGAGGATCTCGTTGTTTTCACGGAAGTTCTTCAGGATACTTTCCTTCCCTTCCTTGACTCCGGAAAGTGCAAATACATCAACTGCACATCTCTTTCGCTTTCAGCGGAAGGCTTCAAAGAGTGGTGGGAAAAATTCGAGTTCTACAAAGATAAAGTTCTTATGAGACCTCAGCAGATCTCAAACAACCCCGAACTTATCAGAAGGCTCGGTGTTATAGGTATGAACACTCCCCTTGAGTTCGATATATACGCTCACGCTAACTCAACCTGCGCTGGCGGTACAAAAATGCTTAACGGTATCGGCGGTTCCGGGGACTTCCTCAGAAACGCTTACCTGTCTATCATGCACTGCCCCTCTGTTCGTGAGTCTAAAACTGACGAATTCGGTATATCAGGCGTTGTTACAAAAGCTCCCCATGTTGACCACACAGAGGCGGATCTTGATGTTCTGGTTACTGAGCAGGGTCTTGCCGACCTTCGCGGTCTTGCTCCGAAAGACAGAGCGCGCGAAATCATCAAAAAATGCGCTCACCCCGCTTACAAAGACTACCTCACTGATTACCTTGAGAGATCAGAGAAGGCGACTGGCTACCACCACGAGCCTCACATACTCTCCGAAGCTTACAAAATGCATATCAACCTTGCCGAAAACGGCACTATGCGTTTCTGGAACAAATAATCACAAGGGCGGCTCTGAAAAGGGCCGCCTTTTTTCATTTCTGAGTGTATTCCGCAAGTCTGTCCTGCTATTCTGTTTTCTTATAATCCTCAAGATTTTTCTGTTTTGGCCGATAATATACACATGCTGCGGAGAAAAGGAAGTGACGCGCCTGTACTCTCCGGCATATGCGAAGCTTCGTCATTAACGTCGATGTAACCCTCACAATTCAAAGGATTGAATGAGCCCTTTCTTGCGGTTGCGGATATTTTTGCGTCCGCAAATGAAAAGGGCAGACTAAGGACAGTATTTACGGAGGTAATCATGCAGTCGATGACACTGAGCATGACCAGCACCCGCTTTGAGGCCACAGCCTACTCAAAGCGCGGAGCATCAAACAGCAGCAGGGAAGCGGCAAGCGCTCCCTCTTACGGCACAGGCAACAAGGCCGGCAGCAGATATGTAAGCAGCGGTTCGGCCTTTATTCTTGATATTGCAGGGCTCAAAAAAGGGCTTGAGGATTTTGGTTCATATCTCAACAGCAGCACTTCCGGGAGCGAAAGTATGAATTCTCAGGGGTTTAAACTGAGAATCCAGTCCATCACTATCGAAGCATTCTCCGAGCAGAAGAGAGAGCACTCACGCATAAGCGAAGGTTTCAGATTCAGCTACACCTCCATTGAAATCTCCATGGAGCAGAGTTCAGGTGCTGATGGTTCACCAGACCTTTATGACAGCTATTTCGGTGATGACGCTTACTGGGGCGCGGAGAAGACATCCGGCAGGATAATGGACTTTATAAAATCCATATCAGGCGGAGACCCCGAAAGGCTTGAGCAGGCGAGAAGCGGAGCCGTAAAAGGCTATAAAAGCGTGGAAAGCCAGCTTGGGACAATGCCGCAGGTATGCGTGGATACTCTGGAACTCCTCATGGAGAAAATAGACGCTTACAAAGAGGAAATAACAGCACAGCAGTCTGTTGATGTGACTGCGTAAAAATTCATATCCATTAAGGCATCGGCGGTTTCCGCCGGTGCTTTTTTGTGCTAATCCTATTAAGTTACTATTCGTTCACACTTTTTGTAATAAAAACAATAATTCCAATTTTTATTGACATTCAGTTTATGCCCTCAATATAATTATGTATACCATCCAAAACAGTAGGGAACATGAAACAGGAACAAACTGCGGATAAGTTATTTTGCAGTGTTGATTAGATCAGGGGATCCATATGAAAAAACTCAACGCAAGAACCAGTGTGGCACTGCAGGTGATTATACCTATGGTCGCAGTGTCAGTAATGATTTTTTCTGCAATTGTGCTCATTACCCACAAAATTAATAATGCAAATGCAGAGCTTATTGCCCAGCTCAGGGCAAAAGAGATGAACAGTATACTGACTCAGCTTGTCAGGGAGAGTGTGAGCGCTGAACCTGATGCTGAGCACTATGATTTTCTGCATAAGTTTATTTCAACTAATAAGCTTGGTGAATTCGGTTATTTTTACATAATGGATTCCGGCGGAAACCTTCTTTATCATATCAATCAGGAAATGGTTGGTAAACCTCTGACACAATATGACTTTATTCAGAAAATGCTTAAGGAGAAAACCGGTTCCATCACTTATGATTTCTCCGGCAAAACCAAGGTGGTGAACTATAGTTTTTTCCCTGAAAAAAACTGGATTCTGGCTGCCGGGTATGAGGTTAATGAGCTTTTTGCGCCTTTCCGGGCTGTTGAGTATAAAATAGTTTTCCTGAGCATAGGCGGGCTTTTCGTGCTCATAGCTGTTCTTGCCGCTGTGATGAAATATTTTCAGAAAAATATGCGCCGTCTGCTGGATTCTTTTATGGAGGTTGCTAAGGGTAATCTCAGGTTTAATTCCGGATCATCTGTTATCGAATCCGCATGCTCGGATAAAATAAACTGCGCGGCTCCGGAGTGTTCCGCATATGGGATTAAAGGGGTTCCCTGCTATCTGACAGTGGGGAGCGAAGCGCCCAAGCTCGGCATGGAGGTTGAGTGCACCAAAATTCTGAATAAAACATTTAAAACATGCGATGAATGCAGCTTTTATAATTCTGAGATAAAGTCTGTAAATGAATTTAACAGACTGAACCAGTTTAACTCAGCCATGCTTATAAAACTTTCAAAATCCATACAGAGCATAAAGGCAACAGCAGACAAGCTTACCAGCGGTTCTGGCACTCTTTCCGCATCCACTGAGCAGTTGGGGTCAAATGTTACCCAGCAGAATCAGGAGATAGGCCAGATAACGGCAGCAATAAGGCAGATTAACGCAGGCGTGGAGGATGTGGCTGATAAAGTTACGCAGACAGAGCACCTTGCCAATGAGAGCAGAATGTTCGCTGAGAGATCCGAAACGCGCACCATTGAGGGTGAAAAAATGATAAGCGGGATTGTTGAATCCAGCGAATCTCTGATCAAAAATATCGATACTCTCAAGAACAATTCAGAGTCCATGTACAACATACTCGAACTCATAAACGATATTGCGGATCAGACCAACCTTCTTTCGCTGAACGCTGCTATCGAAGCAGCCAGAGCAGGGGAGGCGGGGAGAGGTTTTGCAGTTGTTGCGGATGAGGTTCGCAAGCTTGCGGAAAGAACGGTGAACTCAGTCAAGGAGATTTCAAATATAATTAATCAGAACAACAAGCAGGTTGATAATGCCGTCAAGAATGTTGAAAGCAACATTACGCTTATCAGCGGTGTTTCTGAATTTATGACAAACCTGAAGGAACTTTCGGGGCAGACAAAAAATAACTCCATAGCCACATCGGACAACATCAGTCAGGTTGTCTCCGCCATACAGGAACAGGCGGCGGCAATAAACCAGATGGATGAGGCAATCAGAAATGTTTCAATCGGAATTAACGAGATAAGTCAGGCGACTGACCTTCTGGCAGAAATGAGCGTTGCTCTGAGGAATGACGGCAACACTCTGGAGCATGAGGCCGGAAGATACACATATTCTTAAACAGGGAATTGTTATCGGTTTATAAAAAAGAAACCCGCCAGTGTATACTGACGGGTTTTTTTATTTTACTTTTTAGCAGCAGACTCAGCTCATCAGTTTTCTGAGCACGAAATCCAGAATGCCGCCGTGTCTGAAATATTCGATCTCAATATCTGTGTCCAGCCTGCACATGGTGTCAAACTCTGTCACCCTGCCATCCGGCTTAACAGCTTTAACCCTGATTGTGCATCTCGGAGTGACGCCTGACAGTCCTTCGATGGTGAAGGTTTCCGAACCGTCCAGACCGAGTGACTTCCAGCCCTGATCATTTTTGAAAACCAGAGGAAGAACGCCCATTCCCGCAAGGTTGCTTCTGTGGATGCGCTCAAAGCTTTCAGCTATAACAGCCCTTATTCCCAGAAGTTTGGTTCCCTTTGCTGCCCAGTCGCGTGATGAGCCTGTGCCGTATTCCTTGCCGCCGAGGATGACTGTGGGAGTGCCGGATTCGATGTATTTCATTGCAGCGTCATAGATAAACATCTCCTCGCCGGTGGGGATATATTTTGTATATCCGCCTTCTCTGGGTTCCGCGAGTTTGTTTTTAATTCTTACATTGCCGAAGGTTCCGCGCATCATCACCTCATGGTTGCCTCTTCTGGAACCGTATGAGTTGAAGTCGTCCTTAGTATTGCCGTGGGCGATGAGATACTGTCCTGCCGGATAATCAGGCATGATTGACCCTGCCGGGCTGATATGGTCGGTGGTAACTGAATCGCCCAGCAGAGCTATGGCTTTTGCGTCTCTGATGTCCGTTACGGGAGCGGGCACAGGCTTAAAGCCTTCAAAGAACGGGGGTCTGCGGATGTAGGTTGAGTCTTTCTGCCATTCAAAGATTTCGCTTTCATTAGCGGAAAGCGCAGCCCAGAACTTGTCGCCTTCGAGTATGCGCCCGTATTCCTTGATGTAATCCTCGCTGGTGAGGCTGGATTCCACCAGCGCCCATATTTCTTCCGATGTAGGCCATATGTCTTTGAGGTATACAGGCTCATCATTCGGGTTATAGGCTATGGGGTCTGTGTCTATATTTATGTTCACTGTCCCCGCAAGGGCATAAGCCACAACAAGCATGGGGGAAGCGAGGAAGTTAGCTCGTACATTGGCGTGAATGCGTGCCTCAAAGTTCCTGTTGCCGGATAGAACTGCGGCGACGGACATTTTATTGTCCTTAACTGTTTTTTCAATGATCGGATGAAGCGGTCCTGAGTTGCCTATACAGGTGGTACAGCCGAACCCTGCCGTGTGGAATCTCAGCGCCTGTAAATAAGGCATGAGGCCTGACTTCTCAAGATAGTCGGTGACCACCTTGGAGCCGGGGGCGAGGCTTGTCTTAACATATGCGGGAACACGAAGCCCTTTCATAACGGCTTTTTTTGCAACAAGACCCGCGCCGATCATTACAAACGGGTTTGAGGTATTTGTACACGAGGTAATGGCGGCTATCACAACAGAGCCGTTTTTCAGCGTGAAGTTCTCACCCTGAAGGCTCAGAGGCACTTCCGCGCCTTTTCCGGCATAGTCATCCATGACTTTGGGCAGGTCTTTGAGGATGATTCTGTCCTGAGGTCTGGCAGGGCCTGCTACACAGGGTTTGATTGTGGAGAGGTCAAGCTCTACCACCTTGGTGTATTCAGGGGTTACTGAATCATCATAGAAGAGCCCGTTTGCCTTGGTGTATTTCTCAACAAGATCAGCTTCTTCGACTCTGCCTGTGAAGCGGAGGAAGCGCAGTGTTTCCTCATCAACAGGGAAAAATGTCATAGTTGCGCCGAATTCAGGGCTCATGTTTGAGATTGTTGCTCTGTCCGGTATTTTAAGGGCTTTGATTCCGGGGCCGAATGCCTCAACGAACTTTTCAACCACCTTATGCTTCCTGAGAAGCTCGGTGATGGTGAGGATCACGTCTGTTCCTGTGATGCCTTCTGCTATGGTTCCGGTGAGCTTGAGGCCTATAACCTCAGGAATAGGCATGTAATATGGCTGACCGAGCATTACCGCCTCGGCCTCTATTCCGCCGACCCCCCATCCCATAACGCCGATTGCGTTTATCATGGGTGTGTGCGAATCAGTGCCCACGCATGTATCGCATATTGCAACTGTTTCACCGTCTATCTGGCGTGTGTCGATAACTTTGCCGAGATACTCAAGGTTGACCTGATGGCAGATCCCTGAACTGGGCGGAACAATGCGGACGTTGAGAAATGCTTTCTGCGCCCATTTGAGCACAGCGTAACGTTCGCCGTTGCGCTTGTATTCGAGATCAACGTTTTTATCAAGGCTGTCCTCGCTGCCGAAGTAGTCAACCTGAACAGAGTGGTCCACTATGAGGTCAACCGGAACAAGGGGATTGATTACGGAAGGGTTTCTTCCCGCTTCCTGAACTGCGTCCCTCATTGCGGCAAGGTCAACTATGCCCGGAATGCCTGTGTAGTCCTGCATAAGAACCCTTGCCGGATGGTAGGGGATTTCCTTCGGAGCCTCATAGGCAGGCTTCCAGTTAGCTATCTCAAGGATGTCTTCCTCTGTAACAATCTGCCCATCAAGCTTCCTGAGCATGTTTTCAACAAGAACCCTTATGGAATAGGGCAGACGTTTTATATTAGCCAGTCCGTCCTTTTCCAGCTTGGTAATGTCGTACATTACGACTTTGCCTTTTGAGGTATCCAGAATCTTCTTGTAATCCGATTTGAGCATAGAGCTTCCTCCTACTTGGGTAACCTGTCCATGAACTTGCTTATCAGATCAATAGGCAGCGGGAAAACAACGGTGGAGTTCTTTTCGGACGCTATCTCTGTGAGTGTCTGTAAATATCTTAACTGTATTGTAACAGGGTTTCTTGACATTATCTCGCTTGCTTCGGCGAGTTTTTCCGCAGACTGCATTTCGCCTTCGGCGTGGATTATTTTTGCCCTTCTTTCCCTTTCAGCCTCGGCCTGTTTGGCCATTGCTCTCTGCATTTCACCGGGAAGGTCAACATGCTTCATCTCAACTGAGCTTACCTTCACGCCCCACGGGTCGGTCTGTTTGTCGATCACACTCTGGAGTTCGTCATTGATCTGCTCACGGTTGGAGAGAAGATCGTCAAGCTCAAACTGGCCGAGTATGCTGCGGAGAGTGGTCTGCGCAAGCTGGCTTGTTGCGTAGTAGTAGTCCTCAACTTCGAGAATTGCGCTTTCCGGTCTTAATATGCGGAAATAGATGACAGCGTTGACTTTAACGGACACGTTGTCTTTTGTGATGATGTCCTGCGGGGGAACATCCATAACCACCGTGCGGAGGTTAACCTTTGCCATTTTTTCAAGTGCGGGTATCAGGATGATTAGTCCGGGGCCTCTGACGCCTGAGAATCTGCCGAGACGGAAAATAACTCCGCGCTCATATTCTCTCAGCACTCTGACAGAGTTTGCCAGCAGTACAACGGCAAGGAGCACAAGCACTCCGAGGGATGGAAACATATTGACCTCCAAAGTCTGTTTATGTATCATTTTACACTCAATATCAAAAATTTGCCATACCTGTAAGGAGAAAAATTCCATGGGCATAAAAAGTATGACAGGATACGGAAAAGGAATTTCCGTATCAGAGAGCTGTGATGTTAAAGTTGAGATAAAAAGTGTTAACAGCAAGTACCTTGACCTTAATATCAGAATGCCCAAATATTTGTCTTTCATCGAAATTTCAGTGAAAAACCTCATCAGGGAGCGCCTCGAAAGGGGCAAGGTCGATGTCTTTGTGGATGTCAGCCTTAAAAAATCACAGTACAAGCCGAAGCTCAACAGAGAGCTTCTTCAGGGATATATAAACACTCTCCTCGCCGCTAAGGACGAATTTTCCCTTGACGGAAACCTTACTCTGGATCATGTTATCTCCCTTCCTGACGTGATAGGAACGGAAGAGGACAACTCTCTGGGCGATACTGCGGGGGCGGTTCTTATGGATGCCCTTAAAACCGCTCTTGACGGTCTTGAATCCATGAGGCTCATGGAAGGGGAGGCACTTAAGGCGGATCTCCTTGAGCGTGTTGCTGTTCTGGAAGAAATGAACCGCGAGATTGATGAAAACCGTAAAGATGTTTATAATTACTGGTATGATAAGTATAATGCCAGAGTCAGGGAGCTTCTGCCCGAAGGTTTTTCAGACGAGAGAATAGTTCAGGAAGCAGCCCTCTACGCCGAAAGGTGTGACATAAGCGAGGAAGTAACCCGCATATACGCACACGCAGAGCACATGAGGCAGATTATCGGCTCCAAGGCGGCATGCGGCAAAAAACTTGACTTTCTTTGTCAGGAGTTTAACCGCGAGTTTAACACAATCGGTTCCAAAAGCAGCAAGATAGGCATAATCAACAACGTTGTCAGGGCGAAAAGCGAGCTTGACAGAATCCGCGAGCAGGTGCAGAACATTGTCTGACGGAAAAAACTTCAAACAGGGTAAACTTTTTGTGGTGAGCGCTCCCAGCGGAGCGGGGAAAACCACCCTGTGCAATAAACTGCTGGAGAACAATAAGGCGCTCCGGTACTCTATTTCATATACCACCAGAAAACCCAGATTTGATGAAACCCACGCCGTGGACTACTTTTTTGTTGATGTACCTGAGTTCAGGAAAATGATAGACGAAGGCGAGTTTATAGAGTGGGCTGAGGTGCACGGCAACTATTACGGCACATCAAGGCGCACTGTTGAGGGGATCATCGCAGAAGGCGGTGATGTGCTCCTTGACATAGACCCGCAGGGGGCGCGTCAGCTTAAAACCACCCTCGGCTACGGTGTTTATATTTTCATAACAGCACCCAGCATAAAGGAGCTTGAAAAGCGCCTGAGAGGCCGCAGAACAGAGCCTGAGGACGTTATGAAGCTCCGTCTGGACAACGCCCGCAAGGAAATCCGTCTATTCAGCGAGTATGACTACCTTATAATGAACAGAAATTTTGAAGAAGCATATAAACATCTTGAATCAGTCTATATTGCCGAACATCTCAGAACAAAAGATGTCAAGGACATATACGAGCTGATGGAAGAGGAGGATTAGATTTTATGCCAATGCTCGATATTGAAAAGAGAATTAAGGACGAAAAGGTTAAAAGCCGCTTCAAACTCGTGAGGCTGGCCAGCATCCGCGCCAAACAGCTTAACAGAATGAAGGATGACGATATTCCCCTTAAACTTGAGAGATACCACAAGGTAACAACAAACGCCCTCGATGAAATCATTGAGAAGGCAGTAGATTTCGAGGAGACAGATGGCTAACATCCTCATCGGAGTGAGCGGAGGAATAGCCTGCTATAAAATACCCACCCTTTGCAGGCTGTTTAAGAAGGAAGGGCATGATGTCAAAGTTATCCTCACGGAGAACGCATCAAAGTTCGTCACCCCGCTTACCTTTGAGTCTGTAACAGGGAACAGAGCCTATACGGGTGAATTTGATCCGGGGCTTGATCCGGAAATAATTGAGCATATCGATCTTGCGGGCTGGGCGGATAAATTCATAATCGCCCCTGCCACGGCAAACCTTGTCGCCAAGGCAGCATGCGGAATAGCCGACAATCTTCTTACGTCCACTCTGCTTGTGTACACTAAACCTGTTTATTTCGTTCCTGCTATGAACACTAATATGTTCAACCATCAGGCAACTCAGGAAAACCTTTCGACCCTTTTAAAAAGAGGGCACATCATCATAGAACCGGACAGCGGCGAGCTTGCCTGCGGCACAAGCGGCAAAGGCAGGATGAAGGAACCGGAAGAGCTTTTCAGACTCATAGAGGGCGAACGTCCGCTGGCGGGGCTCCGTGTGCTTGTCACAGCCGGAGCCACTGTTGAACCCATTGATCCGGTGCGTTACATTTCCAACTACTCAAGCGGGAAGATGGGTCTTGCTGTTGCGGCAAAGGCACGTGAGCTTGGTGCTGAGGTGAAGGTTATCGCAGGCAGCATCAGTGCCGACTGTTCAGGTTTTGACACTGTGCATGTAAGATCCGCGGAGGATATGCTGAATGCAGTGAGGGAGCATGTCGCATCGTGCGATATTCTCATCAAAGCGGCAGCCGTGGCGGATTATGCTCCGGTCGAAACCGCAGTGCAGAAGATTAAAAAGAACGACGGCGAGCTTGTTATCCGCCTGAAAAAAAATCCCGATATTTTAAAAGAGATTGCGCCGCTGAAAAAACACTCTCAGGTATTCTGCGGTTTCGCCGCGGAGAGTGAGAATCTCAGCAAAAACGCAATCCGCAAACTTAATGAGAAAAAACTGGATATGATCGTGGCAAACGATATTTCCAGAAAAGATATAGGCTTCGGCTCCGATGATAATGAAGCGGAGATCCTCTTTGCTGACGGTTCATCCGAACACTTCAATAAAGGCTCCAAGCGCGAACTGGCGGAGCTTATCCTCATCCACGCGGCAGGGCTTCTGAAATGAGCTCTTTCGGCAAAAACCCGATAGAGGAAATCTACGGAGTAAGCCACATCCTTAAACCAGCCGTTCCGGCAAAGCAGGAGATCAAAGACGATATGAAAACTCTGGCAGAAACGGTAGCGGCCTGCGAAAAATGCGCACTCTCAAAGGGCAGAACCAACTCTGTTTTCTCTGACGGGGATGAAAAAGCCGCGCTTATGTTTGTGGGCGAGGGTCCGGGCTATGACGAGGATATGCAGGGCAAGCCTTTCGTGGGCAAAGCGGGCAAGCTGCTTACCAAAATGATAGAGGCAATGCAGTTTAAGCGCGAGGAAGTATATATCGCCAACATAGTAAAATGCCGTCCGCCCGACAACCGGGCTCCTTTCAGGGAAGAGGCGGAAGCCTGTATTCCTTATCTTTACCGCCAGATAGAGTATGTTAAGCCGAAGGTTATAGTGTGTCTGGGCAGCGTGGCTACTCAGTATCTGCTGAAAACCACAGCGAGCATTTCTAAAATACGTGGCGAATTTGTTGATATGAATGGCATAATGGTTATGCCTACATTCCATCCCGCCTACCTTCTCCGCAGCCCGAACATGAAAAAGCCCGCATGGGAAGACCTGCAGAAAGTTATGGCAGTTCTCGGCAAAAAATAATTAAATTCTCCGGTACATTTTACCTTCAAAAAATAATAAGTATGTTAAAATTTAGCATTACTCAATTTGAGGTGTGGTGATGAGAAAATTATTTTTGTTTGCGCTTGCGGCGGCTGTCGCGGGCTGTACAGGAGGGGGACCCAAAGTTGACCCTATGTCTGCGCAGGTCACGGCGGCCGATGCGGAGATGGTGGTTATCCCCGATGTATGCAAGAGTTTTTACAAGTTTGACAAACCCAGAGTAGCTGTAGCCCAGTTCCTTAACAACACGTCCTACGGGAAAATGACAGCCGCGAATACAAGCTTCGCAGGTAAATCCAGCACTAAAAAAACAAGTGCAGGGGTTGCGGGTGTGGTTGCGGCTCCAGGTGCAGCAGGGATAGGCTATGTCGGAGCTTCCAAAACGGATACTACCTCCTCCGGGCAGGTTGATACCTATATGAGAGAGGTTGCACCCAAAATAGGCGAATACGCCCAGTCAGCAACGGAAAACATAGTTGCCAATGTCGGCGGAATGGCCATTTTTGACAGATCAAGCCTTGAAAGCATCCTCAGCGAGCAGAAATTCCAGATGGCTATAGCTGATCCCGCAACTGCGGTCAGAGCCGGTAAGCTTGCCGGTGTTCAGTATATTTTTGCAGGTACTGTGGACAGTATCAACGCAAAATATGTTGCGCCGGACAACAGCAAAACAGCCGATACCGGCAATGCGTGGGCTAACCTTGCCCTTGCAGTGGGAAAAGCTGCCGCAAACACGCAGACAGGCTGGATAGTCAATGTTGAGATGACTGTTAAGATGATCGAAGTCGAAACCGGACAGGTAATCATCAACAACAAAGTGAAAGGACGTGAAGTTGCCGGCGGCGGACAGGGGCTTAACCCTGAGCTGATAGCGGAAGCAGCCAAAAAGGCCATGGGCGAAGCCATTGAGGATATTAAACCTACCCTTTCACAGAGATTTTCTCCCAAAGGCTACATCAAGCAGATGAGAGGCAATAAAACACTTGCCCTTGTGAATATGGGAAGCGATGCCGGGGTGAACTCCGGTGAAAAGCTTGAGGCCTTTGAGTTTATCGAAGTTGCCGATCCCTTCAGCGGACAGAAGTCATGCAATATGGCAAAAATCCCTGTGGATATTGTTATCTCAGACCAGATAGCCGCAGATCAGGCATGGGCAAAGATTGACGGCAAACCCGAAGCTCTCGCAAGAGTAAAAACAGGCTCTATCATCAAGCGCCAGAAGCTTGAAGGACAGGGCATGCTGAAAAAAATGTTTTAACGTCTGATAAAGGAAGACCGGATGAAAAGTCCGGTCTTCTTCATTTTCTTTCCTTTTCTATGTGTTTTTTACCTTGTTAAGTCTTTTCATCAAAGTTAAAATCAGAAAAACCCCATTTTGTGAGGGACGGTCATCGCATCGAAATTTTTCGCCCTGTGTTTTATGCTGTTTTTTTCAGCCGCCGCATACGGAGCGGACAGTGTTTTTCCGCCTGAAACCATAAGCCATCTCGATATTCTCAACAGCGGCAGAATCACTGTCATCGGCTCGTCTCCCGGCGGGCTTAATATGAATAATGCACTCAGGCGGGCAAGGATAGATGCTGAGGAAAAGGCGCATGCTCTGCTTTCTGACCTTCCGGTGAGCGGACTGCGCACACTTGAGGATGCGGCTCTGTTTGACAATGAGTCTGAGCATATTTTCAGGGAGCTTATTTCATCCCTTTCATCTTGCAGGGGCAAAGGTATATACGACAAGGCGGAGAAAAAAGGTTATTATTGTTTAACCGGAAGGACAGACCCCCTTGATGTTCTGGCGGAGAAATCAGCCGCCGCTGCCAGACCGGAGCCGGACGGCAGCACTGCGGAGTATGACTCTGTTATAATAAACGCAGCAGTGGGGATGTTTGTTCCCGCTCTGGCAAATAGGATATACGCCGCAGACGGAACAGAGATATGGAACAGAAGCTTCGGACACCCGGTTTATGTTACGGATATGCCGGATGCTGTGACTCTGCTTTTTCAGGAAGGCAGACGCAAGCCCCTTTCCCTGAATGCGGAGCGGGTGGTTTCATACACTGATGTTTACTTGGGAAAAACAGCGTCTGGCGAGTTGACCCGGCTTCTGGCCGCAGGCGCGGATGTTAAAATAGTATTTGTGTTTCTAAAATAAATTGCTTGAATGAGGTTTGTATGAAAAAGCTGTTTTTTCTGTTTGTAGCCGTTTTTATGTGCTCGGCTGTTTACGCTCAGCCTGTGAAGGTGAGTGCAGTGGGCGAGGCTGATATAAGCGGAGGCGACACCGCTTCCGCAAGGACAGTAGCCATCGCAAGGGCTAAGTGGACAGCCCTTGAGGAGGCCGCAGGTGTTAAGGTTAAGTCTGACGCTATCTTACAGAACGCTGTGCTTGTGGACGAAGCCATAAAAACCGAGGTTCAGGGTGTTATAAAAAGCTTTAACATCACAGGGGAAGAGAAGGACGGCTCCATCTACAGAGTGCAGATTTCCGCCATGGTTGAGAAAAGCAAGGTGGAGAACGCTGTGGGTATAGTTTCCAAAAACACCACCATCTCCGTTATGCTGCCTGTTGTTTTCCCTAACGGCAGGGTGGAGGAATCCAGCGCCCTTTCTGAAAATGTTATAAACGAGCTCACCGCGCGCAATATGGAAGTGGTGGATATGGCCTCCGGAAACGGCTTCGGAGTGAAGGAGCTTGAAAAAGCCATGAAGTCAAACGACTATCTGGCGCTCAGAAACGCAGCCTTTAAAAACCTGTCAAACACTATCCTCATTGGTAAGGTTGAAACCACTGCCACAGCCCAGCAGGGAACAGACATAGGCTACGGTGTTTCACTGCCTTTTAATGTTGTTACAGGAAGGCTCACATACAGGCTGGTTACTGAAAAGTACGGCAACAGAGTGATTCTTGCCAGCGGGTATATCCCCGTGAGAGGTCAGGGCACAACCATTGAGGACGCCACATTCAGAATGACGGAAAACCTCCGTGATACGGTAGCCAATACCCTTGTGGGTATAGTTATGGAAAAAATGCAGGGCGCAAACAGCAGGATGGTCACAGTCCGCCTCATGGGCAGAACTGACATAGACAAGCTTATGCAGCTTAAGCAGATGCTGACCTATACAAGCTGGGTGCTTGAGGTTAAGGATCAGGGCGTGGACGCACTTGCTGTTACTTATCCTGAAAAATCCCTTTACCTTGCCACATCCATAAACGGGAGAGGCGGCTTCAAGGTGGAAAAATTCTCAGACTATGAAATAGTGGTATCACCTCAATAAATTATAAAACCGGCGGGAGCTTATGAAGTTTATAACCTCATTTTTCAGGAACTATAAATTCGGGCTTCTGGCCGGTTTTCTCATTTTCTCGGCACTCCTTTTTGCATTTCAGCCCAGATTTATAGATAAGTTTGCCCTCGGCATAGAGGACGGCAAGTTTCACTTCCGCTCCGCAGTGGGCATGACCCCGAAGCCGTATGAAGACATGGTGATAGTCACCGTGGACGAATACAGCGTGAACAAGCTTGGCCGCTGGCCGTGGCGCAGGGACGTTATAGGCGATCTTTTTTACAATCTCAGGCATGCTGGCGTGGTTACGCTGGATATTGTTTTTTCAGAGCATACAGAACCGGAGCGGGACAGCTATCTGGCTGAAAAGATCTCAGAGGCTGATAATATAATTCTCGGTTTCTTCATGCGTGACAACGCAACGCAGGAAACAACGGACGATACTCTTGATGCCCTTGAGGACTGCGCGTACCTCTCATTCAAGATGCTGGACAATACAACCGCGGTTAAGGAGTTTCCGTACGCCGAGGTGAATATAGACGAAATAGCCCACATGGGGATGACCTGTGCCTATTTTAACACTGAGGCTGATGCCGACGGTCTCTACAGGCGCTATCCCATAACATACATCCATAAAGGCTACCTGTTCTCCCCTTTGGGTATTCAGGCGCTGCGCTATTTTATGAATCAGGATGTGGAGCTTGTTATTGATAAAAACGGGGTGAAGAAGTTTGCCCTCGGCAATATCGTTTTCAATGAGCAGAGCTATTTCAAGCTCAATTACTATGACGATGTTAAGTACATATCAGCATATGATGTTTACTCCGGGAAGGTAGCACCGGAGTTCTTTGAGAATAAGATAGTAGTTGTAGGCGTTACGGAAACAGGCGTGTACGATATGCGCCCCACACCCATAAGCCCCATCACTCCCGGAGTGTCCCTGCATTACACAGCAATAAGCAACCTGCTGGAAGGCCACCTTATAAAGTGGCGGAGCACATGGGACTATATGCTGATTTTCCCTGTCCTGCTGATTATTTCCGCTCTCAGCTTCATAAAAAAACAGTACCTGCGCTGGCTGCTGTATATTGCTGCACTGGGTTCGGTTTTTGCGGTTTCCTACGGTGTTTTCATCTATTTCAATATATGGCTAAGGGAGTTTTATGCCCTGTTCCCGTCTGTGCTTATGATTGTGGGGACTGAGGCGGTGGCATTCTTCAAGACGGAGCTTCATGCCATTGAAGTGAAGAAGGCTTTCGGCTCATATGTTTCTCCCGAACTTGTGGAGGAGATACTCAGTAACCCGGACGGGCTGGAACTCGGCGGTCAGGAGAGGGATCTCACGATCCTTTTCTCAGATATAAGGGGCTTCACCACGCTTTCTGAAAGTCTTACGCCCACTGCATTGGTTTCCATGCTTAACAGGCTGCTTGATCCCATGACGAATGTCATACTCAGAAACCGCGGTATGCTGGATAAATATATCGGCGATGCCATGATGGCGGTGTTCAATACCCCGGTTGATGTGCCCGACCATCCTGACAAGGCTGTGAAAAGCGCCCTTGAACTTCTCGAAACACTGAAAGAAGTGAACGCTGAGTTTGCGAAAGAGGGCATACCGGTTGTTGATATAGGCATAGGCGTAAACACTGGTACGGTGGTTGTGGGCAATATGGGTTCCAAGGTGCGCTTTGAGTACACTGCGATAGGGGACAGCGTGAACCTTGCTTCACGTCTGGAAGGGCTTTGCAAGCAGTATAAGAACAGAATAGTGATCAGCGAATTTACCAGAAACAGGCTTACTCTTCCCGTTATCTGCCGTGTGCTGGACAGAGTGCGGGTGAAGGGCAAGCACAAGCCGGTGGAAATCTTTGAGCCCATGACGGACACGCCCGAAAACAGGGTACTTAAGGACAGTTTTGAAAAAGCTCTTGATAAATACTTCAACATGAATTTCAATGAAGCACTTGCCCTTTTCCTTGATTTGGCGGAAAAATTCTCGGACGGGCCGTCAGAGGTTTTCGCTGAAAGATGCGCTGATTTCCTTGAGGAGCCGCCCGCGAAGGACTGGGACGGAGTGTACACTCTGAAATCAAAATAGGAAGTGCTTAATATGTCAAAGAAAAAAGCTATTGTTCTCGTAAGCGGAGGAATGGACAGCTGTGTAACAGCCGCTGTTGCCGCGCAGAATTACGAGCCTTGCTTTCTACATGTAAACTACGGTCAGAGAACAGAAAACAGAGAATTCAAAGCCTTTGAGGATCTGTGTCAGGCTTACGGAATAAAAAGAAAACTTGTTGTGGACATCAGCTATCTGAAAGATATAGGCGGCTCGTCCCTCACCGATGATGCGATAGATGTTGAGGAGGGGGAACTGGACAGACAGGGTATACCCAAAACCTATGTTCCCTTCCGCAATGCCAATATCCTTTCTATAGCCGCAAGCTGGGCGGAGGTTCTCGAAGCCTCGGCTATTTTTATCGGTGCAGTGGAGGAGGACGGCAGCGGCTATCCCGACTGCCGCCGGGTGTTTTATGATGCCTTTGAGGCGGCTATAGATGCGGGAACCCGCCCTGAAACGAAAATTAAAATCGAAACTCCGCTCATATCCCTGAAAAAATCGGATATAGTTAAACTAGGTAAGGAACTCGGAGCGCCCCTTGAGCTTTCATGGTCATGCTATAAAAGCGAGGACGAAGCCTGCGGCGAGTGTGACAGCTGCCTCCTTCGTCTGAGAGGGTTTAAGCAGGCCGGCTATGAAGACCCTATCCCCTATAAAAAGAGATAATGGTGTGAATTTATGAAAAGAATTGCCGTTATGACCAGCGGAGGCGACAGCCCCGGAATGAATGCCGCCATCAGAAGCGTTGTGAGAACAGGACTTGCCAACGGAATAGAGGTTTTCGGCATAGAACAGGGCTACAAAGGCATGATAGAGGACAAGATGCGTCTTCTCTCCAGCAAGGATGTTTCCAATATGGTTTACCGCGGCGGAACATTCCTCCGCAGCGCCAGATGCATGGAGTTCAAGACTGAGGACGGGCAGAAGCTCGCGGTCAGCAACCTTGAAAAAAACGGCATAGAAGGGCTTGTGGTCATAGGCGGTGACGGCTCGCTCACCGGAGCAAAAATTCTGGCTGAAAACTACGGTGTTAAGGTTGTGGGTCTGCCCGGCTCCATTGATAACGACATACACGGAACCAACACGTCCATAGGCGTTGACACAGCTCTTAACACGATTGTGCATGCCATAGACACCATAAACGATACCGCAAGCTCACACGACAGAACCTTCATAATAGAGGTTATGGGAAGGCACTGCGGCTATCTCGCAGTTATGTCCGCCATAGCGGGCGGTGCAGAGACTGCGCTAATACCGGAAGTTCCGTACAACCTTGAAAATATCATAGCAAAAATAAGGAAACGCTATCAGGAAGGCAAAACCAGAAGTGTTATAATCCTCGCCGAGGGTGTGGGCTCTGCCTATGACTTCGGCAAAACGCTGGAACTCATGGGCGGATTTGAAACCCGCATCACAGTTCTGGGGCATATACAGAGGGGCGGCAGCCCGACTTACTTTGACCGCATACTCGCCACAAGAATGGGGGATGCGGCGGTCAAAGGGCTGATGAGCGGTAAGACATCCTGCATGACAGCGCTGACGGGAAGGGATATAGAGCTTATTCCCCTTTCGGAGATTATCGGGCGGAAAAAGCAGTTTGATGCAAACCTGCTGAAAATGGCGGAAGACTTAAGCACATAGGAGTTACCCATGAGCGTTACCACCAAGACGGGGGACAAGGGGCAGACCTCTCTCTACACAGGGGAGCGGGTGGACAAGGATGATCCGGTTATGGAGTTTCTGGGAACCGGGGATGAGCTTGTTTCAAACCTCGGTGAACTGCGTCTGAGGGTCAGTGCCCATGCGGAGGATATACTGCGGATTCAGAAGACAATTTTCCGCATAAACTCATATGCCGCCACAAGAGAAGGGCGTGAAAAATTCCTTATCCCTCAGGAAGAGGTGGACTTTCTGGAAGGGAGGACCAAGGAATACGAAGGGATAACCGGCGAACTGCGCGGATTTATAATCCCTTCGGAAAATCTTGATGCCTCAAAGGCCGACATATGCCGCACTGTAGCCAGAAGGTATGAAAGAAGATTGATAACTTTGTCCGCTTATGTTAATTTTGACCCTGTTGTCAGAAAGTATGTTAACAGATTGTCCGACATGCTTTTTATGATGGCAAGAGTGATAGGAAAGGAGAAAGACTTAAAATGAGCCTTAAAGACATAATAACCGAAGACATGAAAACATATATGAGAGAGAAAAAACAGATAGCTCTTGATACGGTGCGCATGCTCCGCTCTGAGATCAAAAATGTTGAGATCAACAACAGACCCGCAGGCGAGCTTGATGATGAAGGCGTGCTGAAGGTTATTGCCTCTGCCGTGAAAAAACGCAGGGACGCAGCCCAGCAGTACAAAGATGCCGGAAGACCTGAGCTTGCGGAGAAGGAAGAGCTTGAAATAACTTTTCTCGAAAAATATATGCCCGCTCAGATGGGTGAGGAAGAGATAAGGAAAATAGTTGCGGAAGCGGCCGAAGGTTTGGACGTGAGCGATAAGAAAAACTTCGGCGCTGTGATGAAGAAGGTTATGGAAAAAACAAAGAACAAGGCGGATGGCAAGCTGGTTAATGAGCTTGTGAAGGCAGTGTTTGATGGAAATAACTGACATTGTACTGCTGATACTGATCGGCGCCTTTGCCGTGCGCGGGCTCATTAAGGGGCTTGTGCATGAGTTATTCGGCATAGGGGCGATAATAATCGGCTATATTGCGGCTTATAAATATTCCCTGACGGTGGGAAGCCTTTTCAAATCTTTCGATTTATCGGAGAAATCCTTAAGCGCACTCGGATTTGTGATAGTTTTCATTGTTACATATCTGGTTGTGATGATAATTGCAGTATTTATCGGCAAAATCATAAAGAATGTGTCCCTTTCTGATGTGAACAGGGGCGGCGGAATGGTATTCGGTGCTTTTAAGGCGGCTGTCATACTTTCCGTCATTCTCACATCCTTTGTCTCCTTCATGCCGAAGGAGTCCGGGTTTGTGAAAACAACCGAAAAAGGCGCTGTCTCCGGCTTTCTTATAAAGCTTTCCCCCGTCATATATGACATTGTGAACAAGTTCGGCGGCTCGCATGTTAATCCTTTCCGCGAGGAAAAGATAGAGCTTGAGCCTGTTGATATTTTCGGCGGCGATCCGGGGCAGAAAGCCCTTGAAAAGGTTAAGGAATCTGCCGGAAACATCAGAGACGGGGCAGAGGAAAAATCCGGCGACATCATGGATAAAGTGAAAAACATGACCAGAGAGGAAAAAGACGCTCTGGCGGAGAAGCTCCTCGCACCCAAGGCCGATCAGTAAATTCGGTGAATTACTTTGACAGACTCCCATATTGAATCATTAGAGTTCCCTCTATTCAGGCAATATCTCAGAGGTTCCTTCGTATCAAGCCTTTCCGCTTCCGTGCTGGAAAAGATTGAGCCTTTCGGCGACTGCGGAACAATAAAAATGCGTCAGGATGTTATGGAGGAGGCCTTAAGCCTTGTGAAATCCATAAACATCAGCATTCAGAGAGATGAAGACTATCTCGCGGTTTATCCGCGCATAAACGATCCCCTTGCTTTCTTTGAGCCTCAGGAACTGATGGAGATACGTAAGTTTCTGATGAGTGCCGCCGCTCTCAAGGCTTCGCTCATTGACGCGGGCGCGTCGCATATGAAGGCATATCTCAGGGGGATGTCCGCACTGACAGATATTACCTCCGCAATAGGGGAAGTGCTGAACGATAAGGGCGATATACGTGATGATGCCTCTGTCAGGCTGAAAGAGATCAGAAACGAGCTCCAGTCAGCCAGAAAGAAGATACATAACGCGCTCAACTCCGTTCTTTACAGCCTGAATGCGGAAAAATTCATTCAGGAACTTGTGATAACAGAGCGCAGCGGACGCTTCACTCTGCCCTGCAAAAGCAATTTCCGCCAGTATATAGACGGCATAGTTCATGACCGCTCCGCCAGCGGGCAGACTCTCTTTGTGGAGCCGGAATCCACCGTTTCCATGAATAATACCCACCACGAGCTCAAGGCTGAGGAGCGTAAAGAGATTTTCCGCATTCTGAGCTCCATTATCCGCAGCATATACGAAAAACGCAGGGAGATACGCTCCACCACGGAAAACTACGGCGAAGTGGCGTTTCTGCTGGAAACTGCTCAGTTCTATAAATCAAAGCCGCACTGTATGCCTGTTTTCGGAAGTGTGCTTGAGTTTGACCGTGTGCATCATCCCATAATCCTTCTTGAGAAGAAGGGCGAATCCGTACCTCTGAATATCAGGATGGAGAAAGGGGAGCAGATAGGTGTTATCTCAGGCCCCAACACAGGCGGTAAAACTGCGGCGCTCAAATCTCTGGGGCTGAACCACATCATAGCCTCCTGCGGTCTGCCGCTGATGGGCAGATCCGCCAAGCTGTACAGCGTGAAAAAGGTTCTGGCGGATATTGGCGATCATCAGTCGCTGGTTATGGATCTCAGTACGTTTTCATCCCATATGGTAAACATCAGGGATATAATAAACGCTGCTGATGAAAAAAGCCTTGTGCTGATGGATGAGCTGGGAACAGGCACTGAACCTCGTGAGGGTGCGGCTATCGCTGTTGCCGTGTGTGAAAGCCTTGCTGAAAAAGGTGCGGTAACATTTGTCACCACTCACTTTGCGGAGATAAAAAACTTCGCCCTTTCAAGGACAGATTCGGCGATATTCGCCGTTGAGTTCGATTATAAAACCTTTGAGCCGAAATACAGCCTCCAGAAAGGCGTGGCAGGTAAATCAGACCCGCTTGTGATTTCAAAAAGACTTGGGTTCCCGGAAACTGTTGTAAAACGGGCGGAGGAACTCATAGAGGAAGCGAAGAACTCCCTTGAGATAGGTATTGAGGAAGTGAACAGGCTTAAGTCTGAGCTTATAAAGGAGAAAGAAACCTACCGCAGCCGCCGGCTTGAACTTCTGGAGCGTCAGGCGGTATTCGAGGAGAAGGAAAAGGCGCTTAAGCAGAGGCTTGATAAAAAGGAAACTGAGCTTCTGGAAGAGGCAATGCGGCTTTTTGAACGGGCAAAACGTCTCGCCGGTGAAAAGCAGGGTAAAATAGACAAAACAGAAGCACTTGAGGGCATGGAGAAATCCGCCGAAAAGCTCAAAGAGCTTAAGAAGAAGCTTAAACCCGTGCGGGACATTCAGGAAGGTGACATCATCTTCCTTGATAAATATGAGAAAAGCGGCAGGATAACTGCAATTGAAGGCAGCACGGTTTCCCTTGATCTGGGCGGGCTAAAGATAAAGATGAAGCGCGCGGACATCATAGGCAAAAAGCTTCAGGATGAGGAAAGGGTAAAAGATGTTAAGCTCACCACAGATGCCGCGCCCGCTGTGCGCAGGGAGATTCTTCTTGTCGGCAAAAGGGTTGAGGAAGCAATTGATGAACTGGACAAGTTTATGGATGAGTCCCTCTTAAGCGGGTTTGACAAAATATATATTGTCCACGGAAGAGGGACAGGGCAGCTCCGCCGCGGTCTGCACGACTACATGCGCCATGACCGCAGAGTTAAAAGATATGCTGTGGCTTCAAACGAAGAGGGCGGACAGGCGGTAACAATCGCCGAGTTTTAACAGCACCTGTTCTTTATCTTTTCCGCCATTGAAGGGTGGTTAAGAAGAGCCTTCAGCATGCGCTCAAGGAGAAGCTTCGGTTTGAAATCCTCTCCGCCGATATTTTTCTGGAGCATTTTATCGGCTCCGGTGGCGAAGAGAATATGCGGCATAACCCCGTCAAGTGAGTTTATAACGTTTTTCAGTTCCTCGTGTGTGATGAACTTGCAGTGCATATCCATTACTATAAGGTAGAAGTTTTCGCCGTCCTGATTCTTTTTCTCAAGGCAGTAGAAAACTTCTCCCTTGCAGTTTGCTGTGGCGGCTCCTATGCCTGCTTTTTCAAGCTCAGCCTTTACTGTGTCGGTAAAGGGTTTTTCATCATCTATCAAAAGAACGTCATATGCTTTCATATTATGCCTCCCGGAAAAAAGCAGCACCGCCTGGAATGCGGTAAAAAAAAGTATCTCAACTGTGTACGCGCATATTCTCATATTTTATGAAACAATGGAAGTGAGATTTCACATTTTTATTTAGCTGACATATGTTTTGAGCATATTTGCTCTTATTGTTTTATATTATACCCATGATAATGGTTGACAATTGTCCATGTTTTAAATATACCTTAACAAAAGTTGATTAAATTAAACGAGCAAAGGTGGGAGATGTCAGAACATGTCATTAAAATCGGCGAGAGAGTCAGAAAGATAAGGAACCAGCGAGGCCTAACCCTACAGGATGTGGCTTCATTCACAGGTTTCTCCAAAGCGCTTATCTCTCAGATAGAAAACAATGTTGTCACCCCTCCCATAAACACTCTCTCAAAAATAGCAAAAGTTCTGAATGTGAAAATGACCTACTTCTTTGAAGAAGAGATAGATTACAACGACTACCATATTGTGAAAAGAAACGACCGCAAGCTTATCTTCCGCGAAGGTGTAAAGCACGGCTATATTTATGAAGAACTCGCCAAGGTTCGGGGATTCGAAAACCTTGAAATATATATGGTCACCATAAAGGAATCCGGAAGCGATAAAAAACTCTTCAATCACGAAGGTTACGAGTACATATATCTGAAACGGGGTAAGATTAACCTGTATCTGAATAACGAGGTCATCGAAGTAGAAGAGGGCGACTCCATCGCTTTCAATTCGCGCATCCCCCATTATCTTGAATGTCCCCATGGTGAAGCAAAGGTGATCGGCATTCTCCTCAAAACAGAAGGTCTGAAAGAACACCTCGAAAAACAGGAGAAATAACCGCCTGACTTGATAATATCAAACTGTACATCCTGTGTTTTTTCCGCACACGCTCACGCCGAACTCAGAGACTGCTTCGTCACTTCTGCTCCTCGCAGTGATGTAATAATGCGTCATTCTGAGGCTTTAGCCGAAGAATCTCTCATCTGATATTATTAAAGAATACCTATTAGTTTGTCCGCACATCGGATTCGCGCCCATGGGAGCCTGCTGTCTGCACTTTTTGATCATATTCTCATGCTATCAGGTATTCAAAACAACATATGCTTTTGTTTTATGCACAAAATATACTAAAAAATGAGTATAACGCTTTTATAAGTTTTTTACCTTGATTGTCAGCTAAACATAACCTTAAAAGTCTGAATTATTAGTACACATTCTATAAGTGTCTGAGTCTGCACATTATATTTTTTAGGTATGATGGTCAGTCCATTTTTCAGATTTAAACATTGTTTTATCAAATAGCCGCTATAAGAATCTGTAATATATCTATTGACAGGGGTTTTTGGATTTTGTTAGATTTCGTTCAAATTTTTATTAATTAAAATAAAATAACGTTCATCATTTATTGATGATCTGAAATACAAGGGGGATTGATGGCCCGTATTTTATCTGTAGACCCTGTTTCCAGAATAGAGGGGCACCTCAAAATCGAAACTGAAATTGATTCGGGTGTGGTTACCCGTGCACGTGTAGCGGGGAATATGTACAGAGGGTTCGAGAGAATGCTTCTGGGCAGACACCCTGTGGATTCTGCCAGAATAGCCCAGAGGATATGCGGTGTGTGCCACGAGGTTCATGGAGTCTCTTCCGTTATGGCTCTTGAAGAAATTTACAAAGTCACTCCGCCTGCAAACGGGCTTGTTCTGAGAGATATGATTCTTGGGCTTCATATAGTCACCGATCATCTGCTTCATTTTTATAATCTCTGCCTTCCCGATTATGCTGATTTTTCTGTGGCAGCGGCCTACAGCGGCAGCGACACCCGCCTGAAAGACATATCGGCGTGGATAAGAAACTCCGGGACAGGCTTCATAGGCGGCGCAGCGGAAGGGGACTACATAAGGGATAAGGATGCGGTATACAGGCTGGTGCTTCATTATTTTGAGGCGCTGAAAATACGCAGTGAGGCGGCTTCCGGGCTTGCCCTTCTCGGCGGCAAGGTTCCGTTTATCCATGCGCTCCTTCCCGGCGGCATAACCACGGAGATAACCGCGGATACTTTGATGAAGTATTACCATGTGCTTGAAAAGACGGCTGATTTTGTGAACAATTCATTCCTGCCCGATGCTCTGGAGATTGCCCGCCGCTATCCGCAGTATTTCAAAATAGGCGAGACATACAACACATTCTACGCTCATTCATCCTTTAAAGACTCCAAAGGTACAAACCTCTTTAACGCAGGGGTGATAATAAACGGCGAGCGGAAAAACTTTGACTATTCAAAGGTTAAGGAGCTTCTGAGCGCCTCATTCTATGACAATTCCGGCAGACCCGATGAAAACAGACAGGGCGCATATAGCTGGATAAAAGCGCCGAGATATGAAGGCTTTCCTCTTGAGGTGGGGCCTGTGGCGAGGTTTGCCGTGAATAATGATGCAGGCTTTAAATCTCTCCTCGGAAGATTCGGCAGTACAAATATCACCTCATCAACCATGTCCAGAATACTGGCAAGGGCTTACGAATCAGTTAGGCTCTGTAATTATCTTTTTGAGCGCTCTGAGGATTTCAGGCTGGACGAACCCACCATACGCCCGGTTGACCTTCAGGCTCCGGTAACAGGGCAGGGTGTAGGCTTTTCCGTTGCGGCCAGAGGCGCACTTGTGCATCACATAACGGCGGAAAAGGGTAAGGTCACCGACTATAAAATGATTGTTCCCTCCACATGGAACTTCGGCCCCGCAGCAGACGGCAAGGCCGGTGTGGTTGAAAAAGCAATAACAGGAACCCCCGTGCGCTTCGGCGGTGAGGGCGGTTCTGTAGAAGTGGGCAGAGTTGTACGCAGTTTCGACCCCTGCACAGCCTGCTCCGTGCATTAGGGTGCTTTGATGTTAAGCAGAAGAGACTTTCTTAAAAAATGCAGAGATATATCAGTTGCGGCTTTCGGCGCGGACATATTCGGCGCAGAGATAGCCGAAGGGTTCATGAAAATAGCCGCATCGGACAGACCTCTGGTTTCCTTTATACAGGGGCAGAGCTGTACAGGCTGTTCAATCTCCCTCACATATGGCAATGAAACAAACTTTATAGATTTCATAATGAAGCTGATAAGACTTCAGGTTCATCCCAACCTCTCTTTCAGTCAGGGTGAAAGCTATCTGAAAATGCTGGATTCAGTGTCCGCTAAAGGCGGCCACGTTCTCGTGGTTGAGGGGAGTATTCCGGTTAAGATGAAAAAGGCCTGCATGCTTGGTGAGCACACTCTTTATGATGAGCTCAAAAAGCATATGGAAAAAGCATCGGCAATTATCGCCTGCGGCTCATGCTCATGCTTCGGGGGAATACCCGCCTCCGGAATGAATGAGACCGGTGCTGTTTCGGTTGAAAAGTATATGAGCATGACAGGCATAAAAAAACCGGTTATCAAGATACCCGGCTGCCCCATCCAGCCCGACAGGTTCATGGGGACTGTGGCCTACCTGATAGCAACAGGCAAGCTTCCCGCAATGAAGGACGGTATCCCTACGCTCTATTTCGGTGAACTGATACACAACAACTGCACCAGATTCCAGTATTTCTCGCAGGATATATATCTGGATGACTACAACAAGGACAAACATTCCTGCCTGCTGAAAAAGGGGTGCAGAGGAACCGTGACAAAGGCGGACTGCCCCACAAGGCGCTGGAACGGCAGTGTTAATGTCTGCGTGGAGAGCAATGCTCCCTGCATAGGCTGTGTTAATGAAAAATGGCCTTTTACATCTGACATATACATAGAAGCAAAAAATGTTGAGGATGTTCCGTGGAGCGACTTTAAAAAGTACTCCGAGAAGAGGGGACGCAAATGAGCATAAAAAGCATAATTCATTATCTGGACGGCCTTTCGCTTAAGGTCAAAATGGCAATAGCCTCCTCTCTTCTGGTGGCTCTCACTGTTTTCGGTGTTCTGGTGCTGGACAGCATAAGGCTCCATAAGGTGGAAACAGCACTCTCAAGCTACATGAACCAGCTTAAGGATATGATCTTCATGTCCACTTACGACTCGCTGAAAAAGGGGAACATGCATGTTTTTAAAAACATGATAGCTGAAATCGGCAAATATCACGATGTCGCCGAGTTCTCCCTTGTTCACACGGACGGGCTGGTGGCTTATTCATCCAGTCCTGAAAAGGTCGGGCAGAAGGTGGAGTATGAGTTCAACCCGGAGCATGAGGAAAGCTTTACAGACAACGGCAACATGGTTTACCATTTCCCCGTTAAAACCATAGGCTACTGCCTGCGCTGCCACACCGACTGGCAGGAGGGTACTGTAAATTCCTATTACCTTGTGAAACTTAAACGTGACGCGCTTATCAGTGTTCAGCGGATGTCTTTTATTTCCGATGTTTTTGTCCTGCTGTGCGGGATGGCTCTGGTTTTCATAATATATTTCCTTGTGAACAGGCTGGTTATCAGGAATGTGGACAAGCTCCAGAATACCATTGTAAACGCCGCGGAGAACCTTGACCTGAGCCTCAAGTCAGACATTTCCTCCCGCGATGAGATGGGGGAAATAGCAGCCAGATACAACAAGTTCATGGAGATTATCGGGCGGGATATAACAGGTACTTTCCGGTCTATTTCAAATGTTATGGAACAGGTTCTGCCGCTTTCCCTCTCTGCAATGCGCATTAAAAAGATGAATGACGAAACCCTCCGCCTTGCGGGTGAAGTGGCCGCGGCCAGTGAAGAGGTCAGCGCCACAGTGAGGGATTCCGCCGAGAATATACAGAACTCCTCCACCAAGGCTGATGAAACCCTCCGATTGTCAGAGGATGGCGGCATCGCCATGCAGGAGACCACTAAGCTTGCCTCTAACGTAAGCGGGCTTGTAAACACTCTGGCAGGTGAGATGCAGGATCTGCTTAAGTCGTCTGTGGAAGTGGGTGAGATTGTTCAGGTAATTACTGATATTACAGAGCAGACCAACCTCCTTGCGCTGAACGCCGCAATAGAAGCTGCAAGGGCAGGGGAAGCGGGCAGAGGTTTTGCCGTGGTTGCGGACGAAGTGCGCAAACTGGCTGAAAAAACCCATCAGTCGGCGGCGGATATTACAAAGGTTGTCAGTTCCATGCAGTTCAAGGTTCAGGCGGCTGTGGGCAATGCCGGAAAAGCTCTTGAGATAGTAAATCTTCAGGGAAGTAAGGTTGTCACCGCCAATGAGAAGTTCATGGACATCAAGGCATCGGTGGAGGAACTGAACGGGCTTCTTATGCATATCGCCTCCGCTGTTCAGCAGCAGTCCGCCGCTACGTCACAGATAGCGGTGAATATAGAAGATGTGGCTAAAATGAGCGAAATGAACTCCGGCGGCATAGATAAAATGGTTAAGGGTGTTGAGATTGTCGTTCAGCAGCTTGACGAATCCGAATCCGAGCTTAAGAAGTTTACACTGGATGCGAAAATCATTCCGTTTATCCATGCGAAGGCAAGCCATGTTCTGATGATGAAGTCTGTCTACCACGGCTATATGTACAATGAGCGTGTGGAGATAAAGTCATTTGAAGAATGCGAGTTCACCAAATTCGTCAGGAATGAGGGCGAGGCAGCCTTCGGCCGTGATCCTGATTTCGCGGCTCTGGATGCTCCTCACAGGAATGTCCACGCACTGGCGCAGAAGATAAAGCATATGCTTGAAAAGAGGGAGAACCCGGCAAATGAGGTCGATGCTCTCCAGGCGGAGATTGAAAACTTCATCGGCAAGCTTAATGTGATGATTGATAAGTATTCCTAAGATAAAGGGCGGGGTGTTCTGCGGAGGCTTTTTCAGCTTCTGTAGAACACCGCAAGCTCATCCAGCCTTGAAAGGCAGCGTTTCAGCTTCTTTTCAAACGGCGATTCCAGCATTGCCGCCGAAAACAGATCCTTAAGCTCATACTCTGATTTTATGAAAAGCTTCGTGTTGTAATAGTAGCAGTGGTCTATAAGGTGGTTGAACCGCAGCGCACTGTTAAGCTCTTTGAACGGCAGAAGTCCGTCTATGAACATAGCCTCGCAGTTTGAGGGGATCATGAAATATCTGAAAGGGTGGTTCTCCTCAAGGATTTTCATGAGCTTATCAAAATCTGTGCGGGTCTTCGCCTTGGCTTCGCCGATATAGTTGGTGAAAGCGTCAAAGAAGGATTCCGTCGAAACGTTCCGTTTCCATATCTTGTGTTTTTTGCGGTAGTCCTCCCCTTCCACCACAACGGTTTTGAAGGAGGCGGCTATCACGCCCATCTCCTTCTCGAACCTGTCCACCTGAAAGCGGAGCTTGCCGAGCTCACTCGGCAGCGTGTTTGAAGTGGTTACGATCAGCGTATCTTTATTAACTTCCTTAAAAAAACGCACCATTATAAGACACATGGCAGGGTCATCCAACTCAAACTCGTCCACGAGAAGCAGATCCAGCTTGGAGAATTCCTCTATGCATTTTTCCACACCGAGATAATGGAAAAAGTAATTCATCTCTGAAAAGCTCATGAACGCTTTTTTCATATCAGTCATGTTGTATGTGGCGCTGAGGAGGTGTGTTTTGCCTATTCCGTAGCTTCCGTCTATGTATATGTTGAGCGGCTTCTGGAACGCCGGTTTGGGTTTAAAGAACGAAAATCCTTTTTTGACAGGCTTTTCATACTTCTTTTTCATCATCTCGGCTGTTTCTTTCAGCAGATTTTTGATATAGTGCTGAGAGGGGAAGTTTTCATCGGGTATGTAGTTGTCAAATGTGCAGCCTGAAAATTTCGGATGCGGCTTCAGATTGGCGAAACATTCCTCTATGGATACATTAAAGCTTAGTTTGCTTATGTCGATGTAGTTTCCGGCGCTGGTCAAGGCAATAATCCCCCGTAAATAACAGATTTGGAAAATTAGCGGAAAGGTTTGATTTCTGCAAGTGTTAAATTATTAAAATTTTCAGGAGGAAGCATGGAAGAGCTTATTAAAGCCGCTCTCGAAGCGGGTGAAATTATAAAAGACGGTTTTAAAAAGAGTAAAGAGGTTAAATACAAGGGGAGCATTGACCTTGTTACCGAATATGATGTGGCGGTGGAAAACTTTCTGAAACAAAAGCTTTCGCCGCTTTTCCCCGAACACGTGATAATAGGGGAGGAATCCTCCACAGGTAATGAGGAGCCGGAAAAGGCAATCTACATAGACCCCATAGACGGAACAACAAACTTTGTGCATTCTTTTCCGTTTGTTGCAATATCAATCGGCTTTTATGAGAAAGGCGAGGCGGTGCGCGGCCTTGTTTACAACCCTGTGCTGGGTGAAATGTTCTGCGCTGAGAAGGGAGCGGGTGCGTTCCTGAACAATGAGCGCATACGTGTTTCAGAAACACAGGAAACAAAAAAGTCGCTGATCGCTACAGGCTTCCCTTACTCTATTGTTGAAAGCAGATGCCCGGACGTGCTCTCCATGCTGGGAAAAGTTCTCGGCAATACCAGAGGCATACGCAGGGCAGGTTCTGCTGCACTGGATCTGTGTTATACTGCTAAAGGAACCTTCGACTGCTATTATGAGTTCAACCTCAAGCCGTGGGATGTGGCAGGGGGGATATGCATTGTTCAGGAAGCGGGCGGAAGAGTCAGCGGTCCGGAGAGCAGAAAGCACAGCATAACCGGAGATTTTATCATCGCTTCAAACGGGCTTGTGCATGAGAAGATGCTGGAACTCATAAAATGCTGAAAAATAACTGAGATCGTTTGATTATTTGATCGCCTGTTCAGTGATAATTCACTTATTTCAGTTATCGTGTTAAGTGTGCCGTAATTAATTTTAATGCGGCTAAAATTACTTTGACTTAAGCAGAACGCCGTGTTAACTTTTTGCCATAATTCATTTTCTGCGGCTACCTCAGCCGCTTATGGTCAGGGAAGTATATGGAAAAGAAGCCTTTATTGAATGTGGACAACATCTACCTCAGCTTCGGCGGCATACAGGCAATAGCCGGAGTCCGGTTTCAGGTTTACGAGGGTGAAATATTCTCCATCATAGGCCCCAACGGAGCGGGGAAGACAAGCATTCTCAATACAATCACGGGCATTTACCCGCCCACCAAAGGGAAAATTATCTACGACGGAACAGACATAACAGGCACTCCGGTGCATAAGCGCCCGCAGATGGGCATTGTGCGCACATTTCAGAACCTTGAGCTCTTCAAGGGGATGACAGTTCTGGACAACCTCATGCTCTCACGGCACATTTTCATAAAATACGGGCTTCTCTCCTCCATGCTTTACTTCGGAAAAGCAAGGAAAGAGGAGATAGAGCACCGCAAAAGGGTGGAAAAGGTTATCGACTTTCTCCGCCTCACCCACATACGCAAAAAGCATGTCTACGAGCTCTCCTACGGCCTCCAGAAGAGGGTGGAGCTTGCCCGTGCCCTCTGTCTTGAACCGAGGCTTCTTCTCCTTGATGAGCCGATGGCGGGGATGAACAGTGAGGAGACGGAGGACATGGCAAGATTCATCATAGACATCAATGAAGAGGCAGGGGTTACTGTAATCCTCATTGAGCATGATATGAAAGTGGTCATGGACATTTCAACCAGAGTTGTCGCTGTTAACTTCGGTGAAAAAATCTGTAAGGAAGGCACGCCGGAGGAGATTTCATCCCACCCGGACGTGATAGCCGCCTATCTTGGGGAGGAGCAATGGGTTTAGACAGGACTCTTCCCTATTATCTGTATAAAAACTTCATGGAACAGCCCGCCAAGACCGCAGTCCGTGAGAAGGACTTCGGAATCTGGCAGGAATCGGACTGGAAGGAATATGCGGGCAATGTTGTCAAGCTTGCGCTGTACTTCGAGCATATCGGTATAAGACCGGAGGACAGGGTTGCCATAATCGGCGACAATAAGCCGGAATGGGTTTATGCGGAGCTTGCCGCCCAGCTTGTGGGGGCTGTGCCCTTCGGCATTTATCAGGACTCCGTTACGGAGGAGGTGAAGTATCTGCTTCAGACCTCCGGTACATCGCTTGTTATAGCTGAAGATCAGGAGCAGACGGACAAGATACTTGAACTCCTGCCGGAACTGCCTGCGGTTAAAAAAATAATCTACTACGATGATAAGGGGATGTATCAGTATGACGATGAAAAACTGATATATTTCAAGGATATTCTCGCCCGTGAAAAGGTCGGGGGGGAGTGGATAAAGCGTTATATGGAAGGGCGGCTCAAAAGCATTTCCGAAAACGATGTGGCTGTGATGTGTACCACCTCCGGAACCACGGGACACCCCAAGCTTGCCATGCTCACCCATAAAAACCTGCTGACAATGGCGGAAAGCCTCGCTGAGGCAGACCCCAAGAATGACAGGGACGAGTTTGTCTCCTTCCTCCCCCTGCCTTGGATAGGCGAGCAGATGATGTGCGTGGTCAGCGCTCTGCGCTTCCGCTTTACGGTAAATTTTCCCGAAAGCACTGATACGGTTCAGGCGGATATGAAGGAGATAGGCCCAGATTTCGTGTTCTCACCGCCGAGAGTGTGGGAGAATATGGCCTCCACAGTTCAGGTTAAGATAATGGACGCAACGCCGTTCAAGCGTTTCGTATATAACAGACTGCTCCCCGTGGGGTATGAATATGCGGATGCGAAATTCAGCAGACAGACCCCTTCGCTGATGCTTAAACTGCGCTACGCCTTTGCATATCAGATACTTTTCCGCAAGCTCAAGGAGCGCATGGGGTTCAGCAACCTCAGAAGCGCCATGACAGGCGGTGCGGCTCTGGGGCCTGATACGTTCCGTTTCTTCCACGCCCTCGGCATAAACCTTAAGCAGATCTACGGTCAGACGGAGATTGCAGGCATTTCCTGCATCCACAGAAACAGCGATGTGGACTTCACCTCGGTCGGTGCGCCTATCAAAGGAACAGAGATAAAAATCACGGAAAACGGCGAGATAATTTCACGCAGTGATGCCGTATTTGCCGGATATTACGGAAACAGCGAGGCGACTGAGGAATCCCTGCGTGACGGCTGGCTGTATTCCGGTGATGCCGGCTATTTTGATGAAAACGGGAAGCTGGTGGTCATAGACCGTATGAAGGATCTCATGCATCTGAAGGACGGAACGAGATTTTCGCCGCAATTCATTGAAAACAAAATAAAATTCAGCCCGTATATCAAAGAGGCAGTAACTCTGGGTGACGGACGCGAATATATCACCCTGATCCTCAACATTGACATGAGCATTGTGGGCAAATGGGCGGAGAACAACAAAATTGCCTATACCACATACACTGACCTTTCCGCAAAGGAAGAGGTTTACAGGCTTGTTGCCGGGGAGCTGGAGACGGTGAACGCGCAGCTTCCGCCGGAAATGAGAGTGAGGAAGTTTGTTCTGCTTTACAAAGAGCTTGATGCGGATGACGGAGAGCTCACCAGAACCCGCAAGGTACGCCGCGGCTTCATTGAGGAGAAATACAGCGAAATCACCAAAGCCCTGTATGAGGACACAGAATCAGTTAACATAAAAGCGCTTATCAAGCTTCAGGACGGCAGGGAAAGGACTATCGAAACGGATATGCGCCTTTACCTGATGGAGAATTAAGGATGGAATTTTTTGTTCAGCTTATAATAACCGGAACGGTGATAGGAAGTATTTATGCGCTCCTCGCCCTCGGATTTACGCTTATATACAAGGCCACTGATGTTGTTAACTTCGCTCAGGGCGAGCTCTTGATGGTCGGCGCTTATATATGCCTGCATCTTACAGTGAGCTACAGTGTCCCCTTCTGGGCATCGTTTCTCATAACCCTCGTGTTCTCCTTCACTATGGGCTTTTTTATCGAAAAGGTCTTTCTGCGCAGAATGATAGGGGAGCCTATAATCTCAATTATAATGCTCACCATCGGGCTCTCCTCTGTGATGAAGGCTATAGTTCAGATTTTCTGGGGAACTGACACCCGCACATATCCGCAGGTGTTCTCTCAGGAACCGTTTTTGATAGCCGGTCTGAGCATCAGCCGTGTTTATATCTATTCCATTGCTGCGGTTGCTGTTTTTCTCATACTGTTTTCAATTTTCTTCAAGAAGTCAAAGGTCGGTGTGGCTATGCGCGCTGTCGCAAGCGATCAGCAGGCGGCTCTTTCCATGGGCATAGATGTTAAAAGGATCTTCGCTCTTTCATGGGGCATAGCTGCCGTTGTTTCTGCTGTCGGCGGTATCTTCCTCGGCAATATCAACGGTATAAACACCACTCTCTCCCATTTCGGGCTTAAGGTTTTCCCCGTGGTTATCCTCGGCGGGCTGGACAGCATAGTGGGCGCTATTGTAGGCGGGCTGATAATCGGCATACTGGAAAACCTTGCGGGCGGCTACATTGACCCCCTTATCGGCGGCGGAGCGAAGGAGATTTTCCCCTATGTGGTGATGATTGCCGTGCTTATGATTAAGCCTTACGGTCTTTTCGGAACCAAGGCGGTGGAGAAGGTATGAGCTACGTCAACTGCGGAAACTTCAAAACCTCTTATGAAAAGGATGCCGAGCTTTTTCAGACAAAGCTTTCCAGATTTCTCATATATGCATTCATCACGGCGCTTTTTGCCGTTCCGTTCTTCCTCGGCGATTATCTGCTGTATGTGATGAACCTTATCTTCATAGCAGTGATAGGCGCTGTGGGACTTAACATACTCACGGGCTTTACCGGGCTTATCTCCCTTGGTCAGGGTGCGTTCATGGGTGTGGGTGCTTATGCGGCGGGGTATCTGTCTGTCACATACGGACTGCCGTTTTTCCTCGCCATCCCTGCGGCAGGGCTCATCACAGCAGTTTTCGGCGCGTTTTTCGGCATCCCCTCTCTGCGGCTCAAGGGGCTTTATCTTTCAATAGCCACCCTTGCGGCACAGTTTATCATCGAGTTCGGCTTCATCAGGCTTGAGTTTATAACAGGCGGAGTTACCGGGCTTTCCATTGATTACGCAAGCTTCCTCGGCTATGAGATAGACAGCGATTTTTCCTTCTATTTCCTTGCGCTTGTGCTGTGCATCATTATGACACTTGCTGGTGTGAACATGATGCGCACCAGAGCGGGCAGGGCGTTTCTCTCCATAAGGGATAACTACATAGCCGCAGAGGCAATGGGTATTAACCTGTTCCGCTATAAGCTGACATCCTTTGCCATAAGCTCGTTTTATGCCGGCGTGGCGGGTTCCCTCTGGGCATACTACACATCAATCATCACGCCGGAGAACTTCACCATCGGCGTTTCAATACAGTATCTCTCCATGATCATCATAGGCGGTCTGGGCAGCATACTGGGCAGCATTTTCGGCGCTGTGTTCATAGTTATTCTTCCTGAGGTTCTGCAAAGCTTCTCCGACTGGGCAGGGGGCTACTACCCCAACCTTACGCAGATAATCGGCTCAATCAAGGAAGGCGTGTTCGGGCTTGTGATAATCCTTTTTCTGATGTTTGAACCGGAAGGGATGGTGAGAAGATGGAGACTGATAAAGGCCTACTGGAAACTCTGGCCATTTTCATACTGATTTGTAAGGAGGAAGATTGATGAAGAAACTTGCGTTACTTTTAATGGTTTTTGCACTGCTCACGGGGACTGCACTTGCTGCCAAGCCTGTGAAAATCGGCGTTCTGGTGGATGAGTCCGGCGGAACAGGAGATGTGGGCAAACCCTACGGCGAAGGGATTAAGGACTGTGTGCGCTGGTTCAATGAGAACGGCGGCATAAACGGCGCTCCCGTTGAAATTCTGTATGTTGACTACGGCTATAAGATTCCCGCCGCGCTCAGCGCATACAAAAAGTTCATGCGTGAAGGCGTGGTCGCTATCCACGGCTGGGGAACGGGCGACACGGAAAACCTCGTGAAGATGGTTACAAAGGACAAGATGCCTTATTTCTCCGCATCATACTCAGAGCACATAACTGACCCGAAAAGCGCCCCCTATAACTTCATAGTCGGCGCTACTTACTCAGATCAGGTTCGTGCGGCTCTCAAATATATCAAGTCGCAGGGCGGGAACACTGATGTGGCATTTATTTACAATGACTCCGGCTTCGGACGTTCACCCTTCTTCCCCGACGGTGAGAACAGCGCTAAAGAGCTGGGTATCAAGCTTGTTGATAATCAGGTGGTTGACCTTAAGGCTTTGGATGCCACAAGCCAGCTTCTCAACATGAACAAGAAAAACCCCGGCTACGCCTTCATCCAGCAGACCTACATGGCCACATCCACAATCCTTAAGGATGCTAAAAAACTGAACATACCCACTAAGTTCATCGGGCTTAACTGGACATTCGGCAAAAAGCTTGTGGAGATGACAGGGGCTGATTCAGAAGGGTTTATCGGCACAAACGCCTTCACTCTCTGGACAGATACAAATGTGGAAGGGATCAAATTCCTTCGCGATCTCAACAAAAAGTATCATCCCAATGTTACATACAGGGATGTTAACTATATCCAGGGATTCTCCTCAATGTATGTGCTGCTCAACGGACTTAAAATGGCAAACGGCAACTACAGCGGCGAAAACATCAAGAAGACTCTGGAAACAATGAAAAATTTCAGCACAATGGGACTTACCGCACCCGTTACGTTTACTCCGCAGAGCCATAAAGGCGTGCGGGCGCTTAAGCTGTATCAGGTTAAAGGCGGGGAGCTTGTGCCGTTTACTGACTATATTTCGGCGGACTGATGCTTAAAATCAACAACATAGAAGTTGTTTACAATGACGTTATCCTTGTATTGAAAGGACTTTCCCTTGAAGTGGAGCAGGGCAGAATAGCCGCCCTGCTCGGCTCTAACGGGGCGGGCAAGACCACCACCCTTAAGGCGGTGAGCGGTCTTCTGCGCCCTGATGACGGCGAAATAACCGATGGGGAAATCTGGTTTGACGGGCAGAGGATCGATAAAAAAGACGCGGCGGATATTGTGAAGTCGGGCATTTTTCAGGTGATGGAGGGCAGGCGGGTTTTCAAAGACCTCACGGTGGAGGAAAACCTCATCGCCGGAGCCTACACCCGGCCGGGAAACACTGTCTCCACTGGGATTGAGCGTGTCTACAACTACTTTCCCCGCCTTAAGGACAGACGGAGCCAGCTTGCGGGCTACATGAGCGGAGGAGAGCAGCAGATGCTCGCCATAGGCAGGGCAATAATGGCAGCGCCTAAGCTTATCCTGATGGATGAGCCTTCTCTCGGTCTTGCCCCGCTTCTGGTTAAGGAGATTTTCAATATCATAACCACCCTGAACAGGGAGGAGGGCACTACCATTCTCCTTGTTGAGCAGAACGCAAACATGGCTCTTTCCGCTGCGCATTACGGCTACATAATGGAAAACGGGCGTGTGGTTCTGGACGGAACAACGGAAGAACTCAAGGCGAATGATGATGTTAAGGAGTTTTACCTCGGTCTTTCGGAAAAGAAAAGCTTCCGTGAGGTAAAACACTACAGGAGAAGAAAGAGATGGCTTTCTTAGGCGATTTTCAGCGTGTTCTGGCATTTATAAGGGAAAACTCCGCCCATCCGCTGGTGCAGGATGCTTTTGTGCGCTCTGAAATATCACCCTCCATTGTTAAAGATTACGAAACCTTTCAGTTTATAAACCCGCTCACAAAACAGAAGCTTTCTGAAATGCACAGCGGAGGTTCACTTCTGCCGCTCATTCTTTCCGGCGGTTATGTCTCCAAAATTTTTACTTCTCCCGGACCCGTGTATAACGTTAAGGGTGAGAGGTTTGAGCATTACAGGTTTTATAAGGCGCTGGAAGCCGCCGGGTTCATGGACGGGGATGTAGCGGTCAATACCTTCTCATACCATGGCAGCCCCGCGGGTGACATGGTGGACGAGGCATGCGAGAAGTGCGGCTGCGCGGTTTATCCTCTCGGCCCCGCGGACAGCGACAAGGGCGCGGAGACGATTCTTGCCGTGGATGCCAACGCGTTTGTGGGAACCAGAACCTATCTTTTCAAATGCCTTGAAAAACTGGCAGGCAGGGGGAGGCTTGAGAAGGCTTTTCTTATGGCGGAGAAGCTTACCGAGGATGACAAGGCAGTGCTCTTTGCAGCATACGGCATAAAGGCTTTTCAGGCTTACGGAACCGCAGAGGCAGGGCTTATTGCCTATGAAACAGCCGGAGCAAGGGGCATGAAGGCGGATACCGAGGCATTGTTCATAGAGATACTGGACGCGGACGGAAAACCGGCGGCAGATGGTGAAACGGGCGAGGTCACGGTTACTTTTATGAGCGGAACCACGCCTTTCATACGCCTTGCCACAGGGGATCTTTCTTTTATCGAAAACGGCCATCTGGCGGGAATTTTCGGCAGAGCGGACTCATCAGTGAAATTCAAAGGCGTTTTCATACATTTCTGGGTGTTCGAAAAACTTTGCTCGGAACAGGGCATTTCAGGCGTACTTGATATTTATAATACCCCGGACGGAGCTGACAGTATGCGGCTGAGCGTTTCCGGAGGCGTTCCGGAGCTGATACACGCTTCTTTTTACAGGTCTTTCGGATTGCGTTTGCCTGAAATCGAAGTTGATGATACTATTTCAGAAACCCTTGTGCGGGATACCAGAAAACAGCTTAAACTCAGGTAGGTGTTCTTTATGTTCGTTAAAAACTGGATGAGAAGAGAAGTTATTACTATTTCCCAGGACGAGACAATCCTCGATGCCAAACATGTTATGAAAGAGAACGGCATCAGGCGCCTTCCCGTAGTGGAGAACAATAAGCTTGTCGGTATCATAACCGAAAAGGATATAAAAGAGTACTCGCCGTCCAGAGCAAGCTCTCTTGATGTTTACGAACTTAAGCGGCTTCTTGCCAAAACGTTGGTAAAGGATGCGATGAACGTGAACGTTATTACGGTACATCCCGAAACTCCCATCGAAAAAGCTGCACTTATTCTCCGTGACAAACGTTTCGGCGGTCTGCCTGTTATAAACGATGCAGGTGAGCTCGCAGGTATCATCACTGCCATTGATCTCTTTGATATATTTGTTGAATCCATGGGCTTCTCCCACCAGAGCACAAGGATTGCAATAGTTCTGGAAGACAGAAAAGGAGCACTGGCTGAAATGACAAAGATTATCGACAGTCACGGGCTGAATATTGTCAGTCTGGCTACTTTCTTCCTCAAGAACACGGAAGGGGGAACTCGTGATGTTGTGATCAGGGTTAACGGTGAACAGAGTAAAATTGATGCTGCAGTCAGAGACCTTCGCTCAGCGGACTTTAATCTGGCAAGCGTGATCGAAATGAACGATATAATGAATGATGTTTAAATTTTAAGTTAACTCCTTTTTCTCCGGACAGCGAATCCATTTGCCGGATGAAAAGCATTTTATTTCACATAGCGAGAATCTTTGTCTTTTCTTTTCAGGCTCTTACGCCTGCTGCCATCCCCATGCGCTAAAACTGACGCTGTTTTGCCTGTTTTTTAACAAATTATGTTAAAATACAGTTTTTTGAGGATTTACACATATCTTGAATACATCTATCTTTTAAGCAGAAAAGCATTTTATGTTTTGGTGGGGTATGAAAAATTTTATAATATTCAGTGCCAATACCGTCTATAGGGAAACTATTGCGGCTATGGCAGTTGATTTAGGCTTAAATTGCCTTGCATCTGAGTCGATTAGCACAAAGGTGCAGATTTCAATTAAGGAAATAACCCCTGAAATTGTGATTATTGATATTTTTTCCAGAGGAACGACAGATGATTTTGTCGCAATGGTCAAAGAAACATTTTTAACTGCCAGATTTATTTTCATAGTCTCAGAGGATAACCCGCTTCTGAGCTATTTTGTTCAGAAATACAATGTCAGCGACCTTCTTTTTATTGAGGATGATACCGAAAGAACACGCAATAATCTGGAAAGAATACTGAGAACAAAAAATAACGGAGGTGCTTCCTGTAACACCGGAAACCTGACACTGAGAGAATGCGAGGTATTAAAGCTGATAGCCGCAGGAAAAACCAGCAGGGAAATTGCAGAGGAACTGTTCATCAGCAAAAACACAGTGGACACCCACAGAAATAAAATGCTTCAGAAATTAAATTTATCCAACTCCGCCTCTCTTGTGACGTATGCCTGCAAGTCAGGACTTTTATAATATTTATTAAATAGATACATATAACTGAACTGTTTTCATGTGCGCCGGAGTTCGCAGAAGACTGCAGTTTTATTTTGAACCTTACAGTTGCGCCCAATGTTAAGAAATGTAAAAAGAAATCTATTGAGATCAATTTCACCTTGCCTGAGTTTTGGTTTTTTGCCATATTAAAAATACATAAAACTTGGTATAAAATTGCTTGCTTCCCGCCATTTTACTTGTTTTTCACGTAAGTCCGAAAAGTTATTATGCATTTGAGGGGGAACTCTATATTATGGCTAGAAAAAAGAAGGACACTAAACTAAAAATTCTTGAGCTCAGCGCGGCTCTGTTTGCAGACAAAGGGAAAGATGCAGTGGGGATACGCGAAATAGCCGAGAAATCAGGCGTTTCGCTGAATACCGTTATGTATCACTTCTCATCAAAGGAAAATCTCCACCACGAAACAATCAAACATCTTCTTTCAAACGGAATAAACTTCGGTGAAATTTTCAGAAAGCATTGTGAAAATATGACGGAAGGCAGCTACGGGCAGGTTTTCAGCGATATTATTTCCGAAATATTTTCCGAAGGAGTTAAGCCGAAACACGCAACATATATAAACATGATCTCGAAGGTTATTTTCAGCAGAGATAAAACACAGCTTTCTTTTTTGCTGGAGAGCTTCCGCGAAGCTGAGCTTCATTTCACTGAGTTTTTTGAAAAAGCGGGAGTGGATGTCGAAGAAAAAGAGTTATCTTTTCTTATGAGTGTCTTCTGGACGCAGCTTTTGTATTGTGCCGGTGCGAAGAAACTCTCAGAGCTTGATTCGGTTAATGAAAACACTCCCGGATATGCAGCGGAAGCTACAGCGGATATTTTTATGCAGAGGCTGGGGGTAAGACAGACTTCCGGCGTGCGCTGAAAACACACGCCGGATATATGTTTATTCGGTAAACGCTCCAAGCACTGTTGAATGTGCTGTGGGATATTTCACTGCCCTGTCAGCAAGGAAGTTTTCCATTTCACTGAGCAGGTTAAGCCCCAGCTTTTCTTTATTATGAAGCACAAGCTCCGCAATGAGACCCACGGCGGAAGGCATTGAATCATCAAAAGTTTCGAGTACCTTTCCCGCTCTGTCCAGATGAAGAAGCCCGTCATAGGTAAACTCATCCAAAGCCTGTTCCAGAATAGACTTGGCTTTCAGCAGAAATCCTTTTTCAGAAGTGATGTCAAAAAATTTCAGATACATGTCTGCTGTGAAGGCATAGTCCTCAAGGGTTGCATAATTGAAAATATCCCCAGAGTAATTGATTCTGTTAAGATGTGTTCCGTCAATGAGGAAATGCTCAAGCTTGCCGAGGAGCATTTTAGCCTGCTCAAAGTAATATTCATCTCCGGCTGTTTCGCTGTATTCCAGCAGTGCCTTGCAGAATAGGGCGTTCTGGGAGAGGATGACCTTGTTGTCCTTCGCCGGTTTTTCTTTATAGGCAGCGCCTGTTTTCAGCTTATCGACAAACGGCTGCACGGCGATTCTGCTTTCATAGTCCGCCTTGGCGAAAGCCGCAACACCCTCATAGGGGAAGATGTGCTCAAACATCTTCTTTTTGTCCTCATCGCTCAGAAGCACCATGTCGCGGTTGAATATTTTATGGTAAAACCCTTCTGAAAGCTTGCCTTTTGCATCAAGACTGTCAGCATCCATGGAGGAGATAAGTCCGTACTCCGTATTAAACTCATCCAGTATGAAGTCTATGGCTTTTCCGGCTGTATGCAGGTACAGCATGTTATCTGTCCTGTCAAACATGCGGATGAGAAAAATCGTATTAAGTGCATTATCATACAGCATTTTTTCAAAGTGCGGCGTGCGCCACTCCTTATCCACAGTGTATCTGAAAAAGCCGCCGTGTATATGGTCGCATATTCCGCCGGAGCAAAGCATATCCGCCGTTTTTGTGAGAAATTTGCCGACTCTTTCTTTTTCGAAACGCTTCATCAGATAAAGAAGGGAGGGGATCTGCGGAAACCGGGCTCCCGCGCCGAAGCCTCCGTTTTCCATGTCCATAATACGGTAGAATTCGTTGTCAAATGCGCTTAAGGGCGTTGATTCAAAATGCTCGAAATCAAACTTAACTTCCCTGAACTCATCCAGAAAACTGAGGAAGTTTTTTGCAGTCTGCCTCACATGGGCGCGGTCTGTGCGGTAAAGATCACCTATTTTCTCAAGTATCTCCTTAAATGCGGGCAGTCCGTGACCGGGCTCCTTCGGGTAGTAGGTTCCGCCGTAGAATGGGGTTCCGTCAGGGAGAAGGAAGCAGTTAAGCGGCCAGCCGCCGTTAACCCCGGTGGACTGGAGATAAAACTGGTAACGCTTGTCAACGTCGGGGTATTCTTCTCTGTCGACCTTAACGGGGATGAAATATTTATTTATGACTTCTGCGGTCGCCGTGTCCTCAAATGATTCCTTCTCCATAACATGACACCAGTGACAGGCGGAGTAGCCGATGCTGACCATTATGGGTTTATCCTGCTCCTGAGCCAGCTTGAGAGTCGCATCGCTCCAAGGCTGCCATGCAACCGGGTTGTCTTTATGTTGAAGGAGGTAGAGGCTTCGTTCGTTTTTGAGAATATTTTCAAGCAATGTAATCACCTTTTGATATGATATTCAGTAATAAAACATAAGAATATGCGAAATTCAAGATAATTAAGCGAAGCGGCTGATAATGCTGTTTTGTTGCTGCGGAATTAAAAAAGGGAGCCGGCGGGCTCCCTTTTTTACTAATGGGTGAGGCAGGAATTATTTTGATTTTTCAATGCAGTCAACAACTGCAATAGCGGCCAGATTTACTATGTCTGTAACGTCCACTCCTCTCTGGAGAACGTGTACAGAGTGTTTGAAGCCCTGAAGGATCGGGCCTATGGCTATACCGCTTCCGAGTCTCCACAGAAGCTTGTATGCGCTGTTGCCGGCTTCAAGGTTGGGGAAAACAAGCACGTTCGCATCCCCTTTGATTTTAGAGAAGGGGAAGGCCTCTCTGGCGATGGGCGGATAAACCGCTGTATCTGCCTGCATGTCCCCGTCTATTATGAGTTTCGGGTCGATTTCGTTAACAAGCTTGATCGCTTTTTCCACTTTTATGGTTCTTTCCATACGGACAGAGCCGAAGTTGGAGAAGGAAAGCATAGCCACTCTGGGTTCAATCTGGAACTTTCTCAGTGTGTCTGCTGACTGAAGAGCGATCTGCGCGAGCTGCTCCGCCGTGGGGTCAATATTCACGGTGGTGTCAGCGCAGAGAACCATTCTGTCTTTAAACAGCATGAAGTAAGAACCGGATGGGGATGTATATCCCTTTTCCAGAGGCATAATTTCAAGCAGAGGCTTCACTGCGTCAGGATAGTTTCTGGAATATCCGTTAACAAGGCAGTCTGCATCGCCGTTTTTAACCATCATAGCCGCAAAGTAGTCAGTGATTTTGTGCATGCGTCTGGTGGCTTCCGCGAGGGTAGTGCCTTTTCTGCCGCGCAGTTCAAAAAGCTGTGCCGCGTATGAATCAATCTTGTCAGAGCATCTGGGGTCAATAATTTCGATGCCATGAAGATCAACATTAAGTTCCGCGGCAAGCTTTTTAATCCTCTCAACATCTCCGAGCAGGATAGGCTGGGCGATTCCTTCCAGTACGATTCTGTTAGCGGCTCTTATTATTTTTTCATATTCGCCTTCGGGGAATACAAGCTTTTTCGGGCTCTGTCTGGCAACTGAGATAGCCTGACGTGTGAACTCCTTAGCGAATGAAAGTCTTGACTCAAGCTGGTCTTTGTATACTTCAAAGTCTTTTATGGGCAGTTTTGCAACGCCTGTTTCCATAGCTGCTTTGGCAACTGCAGGGGCAACCCATGTCAGAACTCTGGGGTCGAAGGGTTTGGGGATGATGTAATCCTTGCCGAATTCTATTTTTTCAACGCCGTATGCCTTGCATACGCTTTCGGGCACATCTTCCCTTGTGAGTTTTTTCAGTGCGTAAACGGCTGCCAGCTTCATTTCCTCATTTATGGCGGAAGCTCTCACATCGAGGGCACCTCTGAAAATGAAGGGGAAGCCGAGAACGTTGTTAACCTGATTGGGGTAGTCTGAGCGGCCTGTGGCGACAACAGCGTCACCTCTGACCTCTTCAACCTCTTCGGGTGTGATTTCGGGATCAGGGTTTGCCATGGCCATGATGATGGGCTTTCTCGCCATGGTTTTAACCATAGATTTGGAAAGGGCTCCCTTAGCGGAAAGTCCAAGGAAAACATCAGAGCCGTCAACAGCTTCATCAAGGGTGCGTTTATCGGTAACAAGGGCGAATTCTTCTTTATATTTGTTCATGCCCTCTTTTCTGCCGCTATAGACAACACCTTTGGTATCGCACATGAAGATGTTCTCTTTTTTCGCGCCGACAAGAAGCATAAGCTTGCCGATTGCTATGCCTGCTGCTCCCGCGCCGTTGATTACCGTGACAACTTCATCTATCTTTTTGTCCACGAGCTCAAGAGCGTTCAGAAGAGCGGCTATGCAGATGATCGCTGTTCCGTGCTGATCGTCGTGGAAAACGGGTATGCCGAGTTTCTTTTTAACTTCTTCTTCTATATAGAAGCAGTCGGGCGCTTTGATGTCCTCAAGGTTGATCCCGCCGAAAGTGGGCTCAAGGAGTTCACAAGCTTTTATTACATCATCGGGGTTTTCGGAGTTGATTTCAATATCGAAAACATCAACATCTGCAAATCTTTTGAAAAGAACGCCTTTTCCTTCCATAACAGGTTTGCCTGCTGCTGCACCGATGTTTCCGAGGCCGAGCACCGCAGTACCGTTTGAAAGAACCGCCACTAGGTTCCCTTTGGATGTATAGTCGTAAACGGCTTCGGGATTTTTTTCAATTACACGGCAGGGTTCAGCGACGCCGGGCGTGTACGCGAGGGAAAGGTCTCTCTGCGTGAAGCAGGGTTTAGTGGGAACAACCTCGATTTTACCGGGGCGGCTGCCCTTATGGTATTCGAGAGCTTCCTCCAATGTGACTTTTTCGTTTTTGCTCATTTAGCTCCTCCTGACTTATCTGGGATAATATTAATTTTGTGTTTATGCATAGTCAACAATAATTTTATAATTACAATCATATGCTCATTTGGTTTCTTTAATGCGGAGCAGATGATTAATTTTAAGTTTAATAGATAAAAACTATACTTATGATTTTAATATTAAGAACGCAGTTTGACAACAAATATTTCACCACATGAAATATATATAGGGTAATTGATATGCTATAGATAATTTCGATTAATAAAATCTTTAATTATAAATATATTAATCTCTATAATGTTTGTTTTGCCCATAATGATATTATGTTAAATTTTTATCCGTCAGGTCATATGAATGATGATTTGGTATTTTTTGATAATTGCGCATATGTCCGTTTTATGGTGAACGGATCGGTGCGGCGGGTTAAACCATGGGGAGTAAGTTAACAATGAAATTTTTTTTATTTTGATCCCTGCCGCCGGAAAGCCTCATTGCTCCTTTGGGTTTGATGTGGTAAAAGTATTTATGGAGAAAGATAAGCATATCAAGGCTTTTGAGTCATTTCTGAAATACGAGTACTCCGCAAGCGCAAACACTGTGGAAGCATATGTCCATGATGTAAAAGATTTTCATCAGTTTGCAGCAGGGAGGGATGACCCTTATTCCCTGAAAGAGGTCATAGGTTTTATGACTGAACTGAGGATAAGGGGTAACTCTGTGGAAACGCTTTTGAGGCGGCTTTCGGGGCTCAGTGCTTTTTTTGACTTTCTCATTAAGGAGCGCGAGCTTCAGGTTAATCCGGTGACTTTGGTCACAAAACCTAAGAAGTGGGAAAAGCTGCCGGCTTTTCTGGATTTTGACGAGGTTGATGAGCTTTTGAAAGCTCCCGATGCTTCGACTCATTTGGGCTTCCGGGATCAGGTGATGCTTGAGACCATGTATTCATCCGGGATACGGGTGAGCGAGCTTGTGAGTATAAAACTGAACGATATAGATATGAAAAGGGGCATTTTCAAGGTAACTGGAAAGGGGAGCAAACAGCGCCTTGTTCCGTTTTATGAAAGCCTCAGGGAAAAGATGGAAAGCTATCTGGCTGTTCGTAAGGAATATTTTGTGAAGGAGTCCGACAACGGCTTTCTGTTCCTCAGCCGCACGGGAAATAAGCTGGACAGGGAATATTTCTGGATGATCGTGAAAAAATACTGCGAAAAAGCGGGCATCACCAAGCATGTTTCACCCCACACCCTGCGCCATTCCTTTGCCACGCATATGCTTACCAACGGTGCAGACCTCCGCACCATACAGCTTTTCCTCGGCCACTCCGACCTAAGCACCACCGAAATATACACTCATGTAACAACAGACAAGGCCAGGAATATCATGAATGAATGCCATCCGAGATTTTCCCGAAACAGAGGCAAACAATGACACCGTCTGTTGTTGCATACGCTCCCATGGAAGGGAAATTTCGGATAATAAGACCAGAGATTCTTCGCTCTGCTCAGAATGACGTTTCAGAGCGTCATCCTGAATCCCGAAGGGATGAAGGATCTCAAAGTCGATCAGGTGCTTTCACGATACCGTCTGTTGTTGCATACGCTCCCATGGATGGTACATTTCGGATAATAAAGACAGATGAAGGATCTCAAAGTCGAACAGGTGCTGCTGCATGAAACCCCTTAAAGATATAAAAAAAGCGGTGATAACCCACAAAACACCTGATTTTGACGCTCTGGCCAGTGCCTGCGCTGCATGCGCTCTGCACGGGTGCGATGCCGTTTTCACTGTGACCTCCTTTGAGGGGAACGTTGAGGACTATTTCAACGAAGAGGATGTGACGCTCCCTGTCATACGCCTGAAAGAGAAGGATTTTGATGAGATCGGCCGCTTTGATCTCCTTGTGATTACAGACTGTAAGCTTAAAGAAAGAACTGCGCCTTTGCAGTGGATGCTGGACAGGGCGGATAATATAATCCTCTATGATCATCACCCTTCCCACGGGCGTGATATAGAAGCCCGCGAGACCCATATAGACGAAACAGGCTCAACCGTGACCATAATCATCCGCAGAATGAAACAGACAGGTTTCAGGCCGGATAAGACACTGGCAACACTCATGATCCTCGGCCTGTATGAAGATACGGGACTCCTCTCATTCTCCAGCACCACACAGGAGGATATGACGGCGGCGGCTTTTCTTCTGGATTGCGGTGCTGAACTGGAGATGGTGAGCGAGTACGTGAAGCGTGATATGAGCAAGGAGCAGATATTCGTGATGAACGAACTGCTTGTGAATATGAATGTTTTTCATATTCAGGGCGCATCTGTCGGGCTTTCCTACGCAACAACCGACCGCTACATAGGGGAAATAGCCGTGATTGCCCACCGCATTATGGATATGGAGAGTATGGACGCTCTGTTCATTGCTGTCCGTGCGGGAGAGCGGATAGTGCTTGTTGGGCGGAGCAGGGCGGACGAGATAGACTGCTCGGTTGTGATGGAGCGTTTCGGCGGCGGCGGACACCCCAGTGCGGCAAGCGCAATAGTGAAGAAAATGACCCTCACCGAATGCGTTGATTTGCTCAAAATAGTTATAAGCGAAAACATACATCCTGTCCGTCTGGCGAAGGATATTATGACATATCCCGTAAAAACCGTTCCCATAACGGGGACGTTTGAGATGGCGATGGATCTCTTCATGAAATACAACCTGAACATGATGCCTGTTGTGGATAACGGCGGCATACCAGTGGGGCTTATTTCCAGACGGGACATTCTTCAGGGTATAAAGCACGGGCTTAAAAGCGAGCCTGTGCGCTCGCTCATGCAGATTGAGTTCCGGTCTGTTGAGCCTGATGTGCCTTACTATCTGGCGGAGGAGATGATGCTCTCCATGAACCAGAAGATGCTGCCCGTTGTGAGGGACGGCAGACTGGAGGGGGTAATAACCCGCACGGATCTGCTGCGCCTTATGCATGAGGAGATAACAAAACTGCCCAGACACTACCAGACCAAGCAGCCGCAGAAGCTGAAAAATATAAGCTCTCTTGTGAAAAACTGTCTGCCGGACAGAGTTAACAGAATACTGGCGGACATCGGCCGTCTGGCGGAGCAGATGGGGCTGAACGCCTATCTTGTGGGCGGTGTGGTGCGTGATATTCTCATGCAGAACACGAATATGGATATAGATATTGTTGTGGAGGGGGATGCCCCGGCTCTTGCCAAGCGTTTTGCCGCCATGAAAAAGGCTAAGGTCTCGGAACATTTCAAGTTCAAAACTGCGGTGGTGATATTCAAAGACGGTTTCCGTGTTGATTTCGCCACATCCAGAACGGAATACTACACAAATCCCGCCTCTGCTCCTGAGGTTGAGAATGCGTCAATACGAAACGACCTCTACAGGCGTGATTTCAGCATAAATGCCATGGCCATGAAGCTCACGGGGGACGATTTCGGCCTTTTGCTGGATTTCTTTGGCGGTCAGAAAGATATAGTTGATAAAAAGATAAGGGTTCTGCACAGTCTGAGCTTTGTGGATGATCCTTCCAGATGTCTGCGGGGGGTGCGCTTTGCCGTGCGCTACGGCTTTGCCATAGGCCCGCACACCGAAAAACTGCTCAAGCACGCCGTATCCCTCAAACTGCTGGAAAGAGTTGTCGGGCAGAGGATGTACCTTGAACTGAAGTATATTTTATCAGAAGACAGTTTTGTGGAAGCTCTGCTGATGATGAAAAAATACGATATGCTGAAATTTTTTCATGATAATATGGCGATTGATGATTTCAAGCTGGACAGATTCGCTGTTCTGAAGAAAATTAACGGATGGTACTCGTTTCAGTTTGAGGATAAGCTTGAACTCTGGATAAGCCGTTTCTGCATTCTGTTTGCCGACTTAAGCAGGCCGGAGATGAAACGCCTTGCCTCAAGGTTTGAGATCACCGGCAGGCTTTATGATGAGCTTGCGGAAGCTTTCTATAAGTTTAAGCATGCTGTCTGGCAGGTGAAGCGCCTGAAAGACGTGAAGGCATCAGCCATAACAGATATTTTCGACGGCATGAAAACCGAGGCTGTAACGGCTGCTGTGGCTGTTCTGGGGCAGGAGTATGAATGGCTGCTCAAGGAATATCTCACTGTTTACAGGTTTGTTGCGCCCTCTGTGGACGGAAACGACCTTAAGGCGATGGGCATACCCCCTTCGGGAGTTTACGGAGAAATTTTGAAAGAGATAAAGCGGGCAAAGCTCGATCATGAAATATCCTCAAAAGAGGAAGAACTTACCCTTGCGAAAAAAATTGCCGGGGAAAGGGGTATAAAATTTTGAGCAGAGAATATTCAGAAATAATAAGCATTCACCATCCGCTGATCCCTGTGATACTGGGCAGCGGCGATCAGCACCTCCGTGCTCTTAAGTCCGCATTTAATGTGAATATAGCGGTGATGGGGGACGAATTTACCATCAAAGGGGACAAGGCGGATGTTTTAAAGGCTGTGCGCCTGATAGACCACCTGCGTGAAATGGCCATGAAAGGGGAACTGACCGAAGCAGGGGTCAATGATGCCCTGCGGATGATGGATGACGATCAGGAGATTGATGTAAGCGGCGTATTGCTTGATTCCGTGAAGGTTGCGGGCAGAACAAGGAATGTTTCGCCTAAATCACCCCGTCAGAAGGAATATCTGCAGGCGATAAAGGACAAGGATCTCGTTTTCGGCATAGGCCCCGCGGGAACCGGAAAAACTTATCTTGCCATGGCTATGGGTGTGCACCTGTTTCTGAAAAAGAAGGTTGCGCGCATAATCCTCACCCGTCCTGCGGTTGAGGCGGGGGAGAACCTCGGCTTTCTTCCCGGTGATATAGCTGATAAAATCAATCCCTATCTCCGTCCGCTGTATGATGCGCTTTACAGTATGATGAACATTGAACAGGTGGCGGCGCTGGTGGAGAAGAATATCATAGAGGTAGCACCGCTGGCTTTCATGCGCGGGCGAACGCTGAATGATTCCTTCATAATTCTGGATGAGGCGCAGAACACCACCAGCGAGCAGATGAAGATGTTCCTCACCCGTCTGGGGTTCCGCTCAAAGGCAGTGGTTACGGGAGATATAACGCAGATTGACCTGCCTTCCTCCAAGAAATCAGGCCTTATTCTGGTGCGGGAGATTCTGAAAGGGATAAATGATATAGGCTTTGTGGAATTCAGCCAGAAGGATGTGGTCAGACATTCCTTGGTACAGAAAATTATTCAGGCTTATGAAGTGTTTGAGGAGAAAAAATAAAGTGATGGCGGATGTTCTTCTTACTGATAAAACAGACAGCGGCTTTGACGTTGAGTTTCTGAAAAAAATCTCCCTTGAGGTATTTGCTTTCGCTGAGGCGGCTTTTGAGGATGCGGAAATTTCCGTTCTCATTACGGATGATGCGGAGATCCGCTCACTGAACGCCGCCTACAGGCAGAAGGATTATGCCACTGATGTGCTTTCTTTCCCGATGGCTGAGTATCCGCTGGATGACGGCGGAATGCTGGGGGATATTGTCATCTCCATTGATACCGCAAAGAGGCAGGCGCAGGAAAATGAAATAGAGCTTGCAAGGGAGTTTGCTTTTCTGTATATTCACGGCCTTCTTCATCTTCTGGGGTTTGACCATGAAACATCCGAAGAGGACGAGAAAGAAATGTTTGATATGCAAGAGGAAATTCTGCGTAAGCTTATTGGGGACGGTCTTGTTCCCTAAAACCTGTCAAATTATGGAAAAGTCGCTGTTTCCGCACGTTTTAGTGTGGAAGAGCAGTTTTTTTTGTGCTAATATCCGCTCATGAAAAAGAAACCTCCTTCCGAACCTTACCCGATTTCTGCGTCTTCCTTGAAGGGAAACGCCAGTTCTGCTTACTTTTACGGACATACTGCGCCCTTTTCTGCGGCGTATTTACTCATATTCTCATCAGAGGTGAATTGTTTTGGAAACTGACAGTATACTGTTTCAGTCGGTCTCAATATTCGTTTGTCTTTTGTTTTCAGGTTTTTTCTCAGGCAGCGAAACTGCCCTGACCTCGCTCAGCGAGATGAAGGTCAGGCACATGATAGAAGAAAATCCTAAAGCTAAAATCCTTGAACTTTGGCTTTATCACCCAAACAAGGTTCTCAACACCATCCTCATCGGCAATAATGTTGTTAACATTCTGGGTTCTGTTCTGGCGGCTGATATGGCCAGACGGATATTCGGTGATGCGCAGATTGCCGCAGTAACCGGAATTATGACCTTGATGGTTCTCATATTCGGTGAAATTACTCCTAAAACCTTTGCCAAGCACAATGCGGAAGCGATGGCTATTGCCCTTATGCGCATTCTGAAACTGTTTTATACAGTTCTATTTCCTGCTACATATGTAATGAACAAGTTTGTTGTGGCGATGATTAAACTTTCCGGCGGCAAGCTGGATAAAAAGCCGCAGATCACGGAAGAGGAGCTTGAGTTCATCATCAACGTGGGCGAAAAGGAAGGAGTGCTGGAGAACGGACAGAAGGAGATGCTCCAGAACATATTCGAACTGGGTGACATGAGCATTAAAGAGATTATGGTTCCCAGAAGAGATATAATAGCAGTGAATGTTAATGAAGGCTTTGACAGTATAATGGATAAGGTTGTGGAAAACGAATTTTCACGTCTTCCTGTTTATGAGGAAACCATAGATAAAATCATAGGCATACTGAACGCTAAGGATCTGCTTGTGTTCACCAGAGAGGACATATCGAAGTTTGACCTCCGCAGCATGCTCCGTGCGCCTTACTTTATCCCCGGTACGAAAAAGATAGATACCATGCTCACCGAGTTCCAGAAAACACGTAACCACATGGCAATAGTGCTTGATGAATACGGCGGCGTGGCGGGGCTTCTCACCCTTGAAAACGTACTTGAGGAGATAGTGGGCGATATATACGATGAATATGATGAGGACGAGCAGGCGGATATTGAGGTTGAGCAGACGGATACGGATACTTACGTTCTGGATGCGATGATGGATATTGACGATTTCTGCGAAGAGTTCGATATTGAAAAGACGGAAGAGATGGAAAAATATGAAACTCTCGCCGGGCTTGTGTACGACCTTGCGGGCAAAGTGCCTGAACAGGGTGATTCATACATCTTCGGCGGCCGGACTCTCACTGTGCTTGAGATAGAAGACCGTAAAATATGCAAAATAGAAATGAAAAAGATACAGGATAATCCTGTGGCAGATGACGTGGAGGTCTGATGTCCGAAACATATAAATCAGGGTTTGTTTCCATTCTGGGCAGACCCAATGTGGGTAAATCCACACTGATTAACAGCCTAATAGGCGAGAAGATAGCAATAGTTTCAAACAAACCCCAGACAACCAGAACAAACATTCAGGGGATAAAAACAGGTGACGACTACCAGATAGTTTTCATAGACACGCCCGGCTATCACAAGGCGAAGGACACCCTTAACAGGCTTATGGTGCAGCAGGCGGCTGATTCCATTGATATGGCGGATATTCTCTTCCTCATGGTTCAGGCGGATGAGCATATGGGGCCTGAGTTTAAAAACCTTGTGAAAATCCTTGAGGCTTCAAAGGCGAAGAAGTTTCTTGTTATCAATAAGCTTGATATATTCAAAAAGGAAAAGGCCTTTCTGCTGGCTGAAAAACTGTTCCCCCTGCTTGACTTTGCGGAGGTTGTACCCATAAGCGCACGCACAGGGAAAAATGTTGATCTGCTTCTTGAGCTTGCTGTGAAGCATCTGCCGGAAGGCATGCCGATGTTCGACAGTGAGGAGATAACGACAGTCCCCGAAAAAATGCTTATTGCAGAGTATGTAAGGGAGCAGGTGTTCGAGCAGCTTCAGGATGAGCTCCCCTACCGCATAGTGGTGGAAACAGAATCCGTGGAGGACACGGAGGACGGACGCATGGAGATAAGCGCGTCCATCATTGTTGACCGCGAAAGCCACAAGGGGATGGTGATCGGAAAGCAGGGCGCACGCCTTAAAGAGATTGGAACGAAAGCAAGAATAAATCTGGAGAAGTTTTTCGGAGTCAAAATTCATCTTGCATTATGGGTTAAGATTCGTAATGATTGGGCAGACAAGAATGAATTTTTGAGAATACAAGGACTCCGGTAGATGCTCACTCCAAGATTAAAGGTTTCACTAGAAAGCGTCAAAAAACTTATCAGAAGAAACGCAAGGGTCGCACTTGAGAAAACGCTCTCCAAGCTGCACCCTGCGGATATTGCCGTAATATACAATAACCTCAATGATATAGACAGTAAAAAACTTCTCAGCCACATTAAGGATGAGAAGCTCATGGCGGAAATCATCGTTGAAATGAACGAAGCCGATGTCATAACCGTTATCTCCGATCAGAAACCCGAAAAAATCGCCCGGATAGTTGAACACATGGAAAGTGATGACGCGGCTGATGTGGTGCGTCTTCTTCCTGACGAGATCTCAAACTCGGTTCTCAGTCTCATTGGTGACAGCGATCAGATAAGCGAAGTGGAACAGCTCCTTAATTACGAAGAATATACGGCTGGTTCAATCATGAACACCAGCTACTTCTCCCTTAACGAGGAGACAACGGTCAAAGAGGCTACCAAGTCACTCCACGGGGCAAAAAATGTGGACATGGTTTTCTATCTCTATGTTACGGATGATGAAAACAGGCTTGTGGGTGTTATCTCCCTCCGTCAGCTCATTCTGAATGCTCCGGAAAAAAAGCTGTATGAGATAATGACCACGGACGTGATACACGTAACCACGCATGAGGATCAGGAGGATGTGGCCAAAGTTGTTGAAAAATATGACCTTCTCGCTGTTCCTGTTGTGGATGAGTTTAATGTCCTTGTGGGTATCATCACTGTTGACGACGTAATCGACATCATTCGTGAGGAAGCTACGGAAGACTTTTATATGATGGTCGGTTCATCCGATGATGAGCTTCTTTTTGCCAACAACTCAGTAAAAATCGCCAAGGTCAGGCTGCCGTGGCTTATCGTAACCTTTGTGGGTTCCATAGTCGCCAGTATAGTCCTGACCTTTTTCCAAGGGCACGCAAAGGATTTTGCTCTGCTTGTTCCGTTTGTACCTATCATCATGGCCATGGCAGGCAATGCAGGCAGCCAGTCAGCCACAATCCTCATACGCGGCGTTGCGCTGGGCAAAATATCCCCTACGGATATTATCCCTATAATGCTGAAAGAGATGCGCGTGGGCATGATAATGGGTATAACGATCGGCATTCTTCTCGCCTTCATCGCTCCTTTATGGTCGGGTTCCCCCGCCATTGGGCTTGTGGTGGGCACAGCCATGTTTTTTGCCATGACACTGGCAACCTTTTCAGGCACGTTTGTTCCGGCAACGCTTATACGCTTTAATTTTGACCCAGCTGTTGCCTCAAGCCCGTTCATAAGCATGCTGAATGACATACTTGGGCTTTCAATTTACTTTTCGGTATCAGCGGTTCTTCTTAACTATTTCGGATGAGCAGGCATTTAACAGACGCCATAATTTATAAACTTCACAGGTATTCAGACTCCTCCGCCGTTGCGCGGGCTTTCACTGCGGACTTCGGCAAAATCAAACTGTTTGTTCCCAAGGCATTCAGCAAAAAGGGCGGGCTGCTCACCTGTTTTCCCGGTGTGCTGGACTTTCAGATGAAGGAAAGTTCCGATCTCTTCCGATTTTACTCATTCACCCAGAAGCCTGAGTTCCACAGATTCATAAACAGCCACGAGATAATGATCCGCCTGCACTTCATATTCGAGGTGATGGACGCTCTCTATGAGGAGCGGGAGAAAGACGGATACCTTATGCGCCTTATTATGAAAATTGATGACACTAACTTCCGGAAGGCAACCGCATTCACCGTGAGGCATATGTTTGAGAAAAACGGCGTACTGCCGGATTTTAGTGTATGCACCAACTGCGGGGCAGAGGAATGTACGGACGGCTTTGTTCCGGGCGGTGAGTTTTTCTGCTCAAACTGCCGTGGGGCAGGGGTCAGAGCGGGCGGAACTGTTATGCTTTTTATGAAGAGCGCTCTCAGCAGCGAAATGATGAAAAACCTGATAGTAAACAGGGAAAATGAAACTGAGATTATTTCATTTTTTGCTGATTTCTATAAATCTCTTTACGGAAAAGAACTTAAGAGTATCGCAACCTTGAAAATGCTTATTTAAGCTGCCTAAAGGCTTTACAAATCTTTGTGAATTTTTTACTATCGCAAAAAGCTATACGACTTAGACAGAGTCGGACTGATATACGCGGATTACTTCGGTAAATTAAGGTCAGGAGATGTTAACATGCAGAAGGGGTTGACCAATCTCAACAGATACCTGCTTGAGGAGCAGAGAAAATATCCTCACGCCACGGGTGATTTTACAACTATCATAGAACAGATTGCCTTTGCTTCCAAAATAATTTCAAGGGAAGTAAATAAAGCAGGGATTGTGAACATCCTCGGAAAAGCCCAGTCCGTCAATGTTCACGGTGAAGACCAGCAGAAGCTTGATGTTTATTCCAATGAGAAAATGATCAGCGCTATGGAACACTTAGGCAAGCTCTGTGCCATGGGTTCGGAGGAATGCGAGGACATAGTCCCCATCCCTGACAGATACCCCAAAGGCAAGTATGTTGTTGTTTTCGACCCGCTGGACGGTTCCAGCAATATTGATGTAAATATAAGCATAGGAACCATCTTCGGTGTTTACAGAGCAGTTACGGAAGGGAACAAAGGCACTGTGGAGGACTTTCTCCAGCCGGGAAGAAACCTTGTTGCAGCGGGTTATGTTATCTACGGTTCAAGTACCATGCTTGTTTATTCCGCAGGAAACGGTGTAAGCGGCTTCACACTTGACCCCAGCGTCGGTGAGTTCCTGCTCAGCCACGAAAACATCCGTATACCTGAAAAGGGGAAAATATACAGCTTCAACGAAGCCAACTTTGAGAAATGGACACCTGAAATCCAGAGATATGTCAGAGATCTGCGCACCAAAAGCGACAGAACGTACACCGGACGCTACATAGGCTCACTCGTGGCTGATTTCCACCGCAACCTGCTGAAAGGCGGCGTTTTTGCCTACCCCGGCGATACCAGCAACCCCAAGGGCAAGCTCAGGCTGCTTTACGAAGCCGCACCCCTTGCATACATAGTTGAGAAAGCAGGCGGAGCGGCCATTGACGGAATAAACGACATTCTCGACATCAAGCCCGAAGGGATCCACCAGAGAACACCGCTCATCATCGGTTCCAAACATGAGGTTGAGCTCTACCGCAAATACATGAAAGGTGAGGCTTAATGCGCGTTGGCGCGCACCAGTCCATATCAGGCGGAATATATAAAAGCATTGAAAGAGCCTTGCATGACGAATGCGAGGCTCTTCAGGTTTTTGTGAGAAACGCCAGCAGATGGGAATCAAAACCTCTCTGCGAAAAAGAAGCAGAAAAATTCAGGGAAAAGGCGGAGGTTTTCGGCTTTTCCAATATTTGCGCCCACGCCTCATACCTTATCAATCTCGCCGCCTCCGGTGAGGAAGTTTACCTTAAATCACTGAAAGCCTGCGCAGATGAGCTGTCCAGATGCGAAACTCTCGGTATTCCGTATTATGTCATCCACCCCGGCTCCTTCACAGGCTCAACCCTTGAGGAGGGGATAGGGCGCATAGCCGCTTCCTTAGACATGATTTATGAAAAGCATGGTTTCAGCGTGATGACGCTCCTTGAAACGACAGCCGGGCAGGGCTCTTCCATCGGCTGTGCTTTTGAGCATATGGAGGGGATAATAAATCTTGCATCCTGCGGTGAAAAAATAGGTTTATGCCTTGACTCATGCCATATGTTCAGCGCAGGATATGATATAGCGGGTGATTATGATTCGGTTTTCGGCTCTCTTTTTGAGAAATTCGGCGATAAAATAAAAGTGTTTCACCTCAACGATGCCAAAAAGCCTCTGGGAAGCAGAGTTGACAGACATGCAATGATAGGCAGTGGCGAAATAGGCGAAGAATTTTTCAGAAAGGCAGTCAATGACCGCAGGTTACGGGATGCACTGGGCATTCTGGAAACACCTGTCGGCAAAGCAGACACATACGCGGGCGAGGTCAGCCTGCTTAAGTCATTCAGAACATAAAGGAGCAGCAAAATATGGAAGCGCCTATAGTCATGATAATGAAGGATCTCCTCAAGCCGGAAAAGGTTGTGGAGACACATATATCCTATGTTTTTCTTACAGGTGACAAGGTTTACAAGGTCAAAAAGAATGTAAATTTCGGGTTTCTTGATTTCTCAAGGCTTAAGCTGCGCAAGCAGTACTGCCTTCTGGAAAAGGAGCTGAACGGCCGCTTCTGCGAAGGGATTTACGGCGATGTGCTCAAGGTTGCCCGCAAGGATAAATCATTCGAAATAACAGCATACGAAAACACTCAGAACACTCTGGAGTATGTTGTGACAATGAAGCGCATACCGGAGGAGAACTTCCTTTCCCACAGGGTTAAGGAAGGGCTGATAACAGAAGATGATATGCGCGTAACGGGCAGGCACATTGCTGAACTTTTCTCATCCATCAAAACTGACGAAGCTTCCGCAGAGGAGAACGGCGGAGCATCCGTTGTGCGCTTTAACTGCATGGAGAACTTCTCCCAGACTGAAGGCTTTGCAGGAAGATTCATTGATAAAGTGTTCTACGATTTCATAAAAAACAAAACTCTCGCATTTCTTGATAATCATCAGGAAATCTTCGCCTCAAGGGTGAAGGGCGGCTTTGTCGTGAACGGTCACGGGGATCTCCGTGCAGAGCATGTATTCTTTGACGGCGATAAGGTCGGCCTCATTGACTGCATAGAGTTCAATAAACGCTTCCGCTACAATGACGCTGTGTCTGAGGCGGCTTTCATATGCATGGAACTGGACGAACTCGGCAGAACCGATCTTTCTGACGCTCTGGCAGAGGGTTTCTTTGAAAAGTACAGTGATGAAAACAGCGTGAAACTATTTAACTTTTATAAATGCTACAGGGCGTTTGTGCGTGCTAAAGTAACCTGCTTTCTTCTCGCCCAGAAGGGTGAGGAGTGGGAAGGCTTTGCCGGAGTGAAAAAGAGTGTGGACAGGCTTATTGACCTCGCCGCCTCATACGCACTTAACATGGATAAGGCTAAGACACTGATGTTTTACGGATATATGGGCTGCGGCAAATCAAAAAACGCCAAGGTGTTTGCGGATAAATTTGCCGCCGCAAGCTTCAATACGGATGTGGAGCGCAAGCTTCTCAGCGGACTTGAACCTACGGAAAGCCGGAAAGTTGCCATGGGAACAGGTATTTACTCCCATGAAAAATCAGTAGAGGTTTATGCCCACTTAGGCAGAAAGGCCGCCGAAAAAGCGAAGACAGGGCGCATGACCGTTCTGGACGGGACTTTTTCCGATTCCGCCTTTGTTCAGGCTGCGGAAGAGGGAGCCCCGTTCCATAAAAAAATCCGTTTCACAGCGGAAGATTCCGTTATTCTTGAACGCTTTAAAGAACGTGCCAAAAAAACAGCCGTGACAGACGGCAGAGAGGAAATATATTTTCAGCACAAGGATAAATTTGTTGACGCAGGGGCGGATCTCTCTGTTGAAACAACCGGAAGCGTTGAGGACAACGCAAGACGTATTATGGAGTTTCTGATTGATGAAAAATAACTTTTCCGTGGTGCAGGTTAATTCGCCTTTTGAAGACACGGCGTTTTTTGTCCGCAGCATATATAAAAAGAATGCGTTTCTTCTGGACTGCGGAAAGCTGGGCTCACTGACAAATCAGGAAGTGCTCAGTATTTACGATATATTCATAAGCCACACACATATAGACCATTTTTACGGGTTCGACCGGATACTCCGCGGTTCGCTCATGGCGGAGAAAACAATCCGCATATTCGGCCCTCCGGGGATAATAAAAAATGTGCGCGGCAAGCTGGATTCATATACATGGAACCTGATTAAGAGCTACGCCATCAACTTCGAGGTTATAGAACTCAGTGAAACAAGGCTCCACAAACGGGCTATGTTTATGGCAGAAAACGGCTTCGAGGGTATTTATTCCGAGATACTTCATGATGACATAGACTTAGGCGAAGGCTTCACCTTCGATTTTGCCTTCTTTAAGCACAGGGTGACCTCTGTGGGCTACCGTATAAAGGAGAAGCCGCTCATTTCGGCGGACGGCGGACTCATGGAGCAGTCGGGCTTCCGCCCCGGAAAGTGGGTCGGCCAGCTTAAAAAAATGATTGAGGACGGATGCAGTCCCGCTGAAACCCTTGAGGTTCAGACTCAGGACGGAACAGCGGTTTTTTCCCTTGCAGAGCTTGAGGCAAGATTTATAACGAAGCATTATCCGCAGGATATAACCTTCATCACGGATATTGCGCCCAGCTACTCCAACTACCTGAAAGCCATTGAATTTGCAAAAGGTACAAAATCTCTTCTGATAGAAGGGGTTTTTATGAAGGAAGATGTCCTCCATGCCATAGACAAGCAGCACCTGACACTGGATCTGGCAAAGACCATTTACTCCCGTTCCGGCGCTGAAAAGGTGCGCTTTTTCCATTTCGCACCCAGATATGACAGGGACAGAGGTCCTTTCCTGAAAAGACTTTACGATGGTTTTGACGGAGAGATACTGGAGGTTGAAACAAGATGAAACTCCTCATTGTTATTGCTGTCTGTCTTGCTGCTGTCGGGCTTTTTTTCATGGGCAGGTCAAAGCTTATAACCCTCAGGCCGTTTGTGAATCTCAAAGGGGTTCAGGATTATGAGCTTGAGGTGATGGACTATAAACGCGCCGAATCTGAAATAGTGAAGGAAAATGAGAACTACCCTAAGCTGTATAAAGGCGGCAGGACGGGTGTTCTGCTTATACACGGCTTTACCGGAGCGCCTTATGAGCTTCTGCCTCTGGCGGAATACCTGCATAAGGAAGGTTTCACGGTTTATCTTGCAAGGGTCGCCGGGCATGGGTCAGACCCGGCCAATCTCAATCAGCTCACCTATGAGGACTGGTATGAATCCGTTAAATACGGCTACTTCCTGCTTAAGAATAACTGTGATAAGGTGATTGTCGCAGGTCAGAGCATGGGCGGACTCATTGCTGTGAACACTGTGGTTAACTGCGGGGCGGACGGGCTTGTGCTCCTTGCGCCCTGTATAAGGATAAAGAATCCGCTTTCGGCCTTTGTGCCTTATGTGAAATATTTTAAGAAGTACGATAAAAAGAATATTGAGGCGGACGAGCAGAAATTCTTCTATAATAAATATCCTATGGAAGGGGTGCACCAGCTTATAATGTTCACCGAATACACAGCACCCCTTGCAGAGAAGATAAAAGTGCCTGTTTTGATGTTTCAGCATCTGGGCGACAAGGTAGTCCGAGCCGAGGCATCGGAAGAGTTTTTCGGGCGGATTAGCAGTCAGGATAAGAAGGCTGTGTATTTTGAGAATGATGACAGCGGCTACCATGCCCTGTGCGGTGAAAAAAATCCGCACAGAGATGTAATGTTCGCTGAGATTAAGGAGTGGATAGATGTCATTAAGTAACAGAAAGATCGGGTTTATCGGGGCAGGAAACATGGCGTTTGCATTGATGAAAGGGCTTGTGAACTCCGGTCTTGTACCACCTGAAAACATTATGGCATCTGACCCGGAACCATCGAGATTTGAAGATTTAAGCAAATCGCTGAATATCACCATCACCACCGATAATATAGCGGTCGCGAAAAAGAGCGATATTATAATGATCTGCGTAAAACCGCAGGTAGCTAAGTACGTTATGGATGAGATAAGCCAGTTCCTCAAGGAAAAGCTGCTTATTTCCATTGCGGCCGGTGTGAAAACCGAGTTTTTCGAGCATTACCTCAGCGGGCTTCGGGTCATAAGGGTTATGTCCAATACCCCCGCACTTGTGGGAGAAGGTTCCTCAGCTATCTGCGCCGGGAAATATGCCGGAAAGCCGGAACTTGAGATCGCGGACAAGCTTTTCTGCTCTGTGGGCAAGGTGGCTGTGATAGAGGAAAAATATATGGACGCTGTGACGGGTCTCTCCGGTAGCGGCCCTGCTTATGTTTTCAAGTTTATAGAGGCTCTTTCCGATGCGGGCGTGAAGCTAGGGTTAAGCCGCGAAACTTCCCGTATGCTTGCTGCGCAGACTGTTTACGGTTCCGCTAAGCTTGTACTGGAAACAGGGGAACATCCCATGGCACTTAAGGATATGGTTACATCCCCCGGCGGAACAACCATTGTGGGCGTCCACATGCTTGAAAAAGGCGGCTTCTCCGCCGCTGTCATTGACGCTGTTGAGGAAGCGACTAAGCGTTCGGAAGAGCTTGGGAAGAAATAGACCTGCGATTCCATGACGGAATCGCGCCGTGCGTAGCGAAGCCGTGTTTACCACGGCGCGAGCGTGTATCCAAAATTTCCATGGATGGTAAATTTTGGATTATCAAAACAGAAGAAGCGACTAAGCGTTCAGAGGAACTGGGAAAGAAATAGAAAAAAATCATAGAACTTTCACAACGTATTCAATGTCACTCTGAACCGTAGGTGAAGAGTCTCAACAGCTTGATGGAAGGGATTTGGCCGTGAAATAATATTGAGAGATTCTTCGGCTAAAGCCTCAGAATGACGCACTGCTGTGTCACTGCGAGGAGTTCAAGCGACGAAGCAGTCTCCGAATATACCTAGAGATTGCTTCACCCGTGTTTACCGCATAAAAAAAGCGGGGAGTCTTCAGCATCTCCCCGCTTCTATTGTTATTTCAGGGGTAAACCTGAAACAGGAGCCGTAATTAAGGAACAGGTCTGAATCTGTTCCGTCAGTTTATTTCCATAGAGAACATAGATTCCGCGCCGCCCTGAATAACCAGGCTGTGCAGGGGGAGCAGGCTTACTTTTTCGCCGCTTTTCACAACAATATCACCTTCCCTGGTTCCGGTTATCCACAGCTTTCCCTGCTCACAGATAAGGCTGGCCTTTTTAATGCCGTTAAGTGATACAAGCTTGTCCTTTCCCAAAGACATTCTAAGGCTTTTTCCTTTCATGGCGCACTACTCCCTAAAGCGTTCATTATAACAGAATATACGTTATCCAAACTTATTGACCGGTAACTTCTGATGTGCTTAAATATCACTGAAAAACAGATAAAACAAATATTGCTTTTCAATCACAGCGTTCGAAAAAACAGAACGGAGACTGATATGGAGCTTTACCAGCTGAAATCCTTTGCCGTTATCGCGGAAATGAAAAACCTCACTAAAGCCGCCGGAAGCCTTAATATAAGCCAGTCTGCGCTCAGTACTCAGATTAAAAGTCTTGAGGACGAGCTGGGGCTTGAACTCTTTACGCGCAACTCCAGAGGGATGGAACTGAACGATAAGGGGAGAGTGCTTCTCACCCATGCTCAGGAAATTCTTAAAGCGGCTGATGAAATGAAACGCAAAGCGAACATGCTGGGCGATACGGTTATTGGCGATGTTACTGTCGGCATAAACACTGAACCCGCCTTCCTGCGGGTGAGTGAGATCTCAAGGCTTATCGCTCTGGAATATCCTGAACTGAATGTGATCCTAATGGCCTGTCAGAGTGTAGACACGGAGGATATGCTGAAACGCAGAATGCTGGATGCAAGTTTCTTCTATCATCACCCCATAAGCAGCGAAATAGAATATGAGGTTCTGGAGGATGCGGAAATCTGCATAGCCGGAACGGCTGATTTTCTCGAAGGGAAGAGTTCATGGCAGGAAATAGCCGGAACACCATGGGTTTGGGCTGGTTACGGATGCCCGTTTTATATAGCTGTCCTCTCCAAGTTTGAGGCTCTGGGGCTTAAAATCAAACAGGCGATCAACTGCGAGGATGAATACGTGATAAGGGAGCTTGTGCTTGACGGTCACGGACTGGGGATGCTTCGTCTGGAAAGAGCCAGACAGCTTGAAAAAGAGGGCAGGCTTGTTATCTGGAAGGACGGCATAGTCCCTGTAAAACTGTGCCTCGGCTGGCTGAAAGGGCGCAGTGACGACCCGGAGGTTAATGTGGTGAGAAACGCAGTGAGAAAGATTTTTCAGCATAACATGGAGCCTTCCGTGGGTGCTCACGGTGCAATGTGGAGCCTGACCTGAGAAGATGTTAATAGATTATACTTTTATTAAATAAAATATGAATCTGTCCTACCCGTTCGGGTAGTTGTGCGTCATATGTTTCAAAGTGTATATTGACTTTGCCCGTAATAGCTTGGAAAGTTTCTGTTTTCTTCGGTACGAAGTGCCCCGCAGAGGGGTTATTGCAATAATGACGCTTCGAAAAGAAGAATTACGAAAACTGTGCCGGCTGCCGCTCCCTGCTTGTCCGGTAAGGGAGCGGTAATCGTCATTCTTAATATCGCCGGACGCACATCCTGTCGTCCGGCTGAACCGCTCGCGCCGCAATGAATGCGGCTTTCCAGCAAGCCTTGGTACAGAAACCGCCGAAATCAAAGCGGCGGTTTTGCTCTGCACGGCGCACTCCCATCCGTGGGAGTGTTTACGCTGTTATATCCTGCTTACTATCAAGTCACCAATTTCATCGGTGTTGACGAGTTTTTGTCCCTGACCGTCGATGTAGATGTCGCGGGTTCTTATGCCTTCTGAGAGGAGGGTTTCGATAGCTTTTTCTATGTTGCTTGCAGCATCGTCCATTTTGAAGCTGTAGCGGAGCATCAGCGCCGCTGACATAATCTGTGCTATGGGGTTTGCTATGTTCTGTCCGGCTATGTCCGGGGCTGTGCCGCCGATGGGTTCATAAAGTCCGAATCCGTCCTCATTAAGTGAGGCGGAAGGAAGCATACCAAGAGATCCTGTGAGCATTGCCGCTTCATCGCTGAGAATATCGCCGAACATGTTTTCTGTAACGATAACGTCAAACTGTGAGGGGTAGCGCACGAGCTGCATTGCGGCATTGTCCACATACATATGAGCAAGCTCCACATCGGAATACTCCTCTTTGTGAAGCCTTGTGACTGTTTCTCTCCAGAGCACGCTTGTCATGAGAACATTCGCCTTATCCACACTTGTCACCTTCTTCCCGCGCATTCTGGCGGCTTCAAAAGCCTGTCTTGCTATGCGCTCTACCTCAGGCACTGTATAAAGCATGGTGTCTCTGGCGCTCTGTCTGTCTTCGCTTATTTCCTTCGGCTGACCGAAATAGATTCCGCCGGTGAGCTCACGGAAGAAAACAATGTCCAGACCGTCGGGGATGAGTGAGTTTTTAAGTGAGCTTGAATCTATAAGCGCTTTGAAAATTTTCACCGGGCGAAGGTTGGCAAAGAGACCGAAGTGCTTTCTCAGAGGGAGAAGAGCGCCTCTCTCCGGCTGCTGAGCAGGGGGAAGGTTCTCCCATTTAGGGCCGCCCACTGAACCGAAGAGGATAGCCTCCGATGCTTCGCAGAGCTTCAGTGTTGATTCGGGCAGGGGGGTTCCGTGGTTATCTATGGCTATTCCGCCTACATCGGCGAAGCTGAACTCAAATTTTGTATTATATTTTTCTGAAATTTTTCCGAGAACTTTGATGGCCTGTTTCATTACCTCCGGACCTATGCCGTCGCCGGGCAATACCGCAATTTTATGCATGCCTGTTCCTCCTCAATGATTATTGAATGTTCAAAATACATGATTGGTCAGGTAAAGTCAAAATAAATATACTTTGGCGAGGTTTAACTTAAGAGGCGGTTTCCCTGCGGTAAACAAGGAATATCGCAACAGCAAGAAACAGCACATTCGGAATTATGCTGACCGTCAGGGGCGACATAACGCCTGTTTTGCCCAGTGACTGGAAGGAGCTTACTGACAGCCAGTATGCCACAGCCAGAGCCAGTGCGTTCACAGCGCTGAGGATGTATGAGGAGTGTCTGCTGAAATTCACGCAGACGGGAAAAACGAGAAACATGATGATCACAGCGCTTACCGCGTGACCATAGCTTTTGAACACCATAAGTTCGTAAGCAGCGGCATTAAGCTTCTGCTTTTTCAGCACCTTTATAATCTTGGAAAGCTCTCCCAGAGAGAGAAACTTAGGCTTGTTTACAGGGAGATCTGCAAGATCTGAGAACAGGCGGGATTCGACTGTATTGTTGTCAAAAACATGGATGAGCTCAGGTCTCGGTTTTATATCGTAAACTTTAATATCCGTGAGTTCCCATTTGTCGCCCCTTGGCCTTGCATCCTTTATGCTTGTCACTCTGTCTATCTCAAAGGAGTCATCCATCCTGTAGAATGTCACATCAAAAAACTCACGGTTGATGGGGTCAACAAGCTCCATATGCACGAAGCCTTCTTCACCGTCCTTCATCCAGACATCGGTGAGCTTGCCCTTGGTTACGTATGGCTGTCTGTCAAACTGCTCGGTTTCGTATTTCTTTCTGGTGTTTTCCACCCACGGGTTAATCCTGTCCGCCATGAACATGAGTATGCCGAAAACAACAACACCTATCCCCAGCATAGGGAACAGCAGGTCGCGCAGTCTTCCGCCGAGGCTTACATAGGCCAGAAGTTCGTTGCTGCGTATCATCATGATTATCGTGGCCATTGTGGTTATGGCAAGCGCCATAGGCATTGATTCGTATATGGCGCTGGGAAGCTCTATTGATTCAAAAATAAGAAGCGAGATGAACGATATATTATGCTTTGCCATCAGTTTTGTATGCATGGAAGTATTGGCCACGATGTTCAGGATCACCACAAAGAACAGGATAAAAAATGCCAGTTTCAGAAACTGTTTTATGAAATATACATGGAATTTTTTCATTTCAGCACCCTGTAGGCCATGAACATTGTAACGAAAGTGAAGAATATATTAGCTATCCACGGAGCAAAAAAACCGTCAATTACCCCTGCGCGGGCAAGGTTCAGCGATGTGAAGAATATCATATAGTAAAAAAGAGTAAGCCCCAGAGAAAGCGGTATGCCTATGGAGCGTCCTGAACGGTGGAAGAATATGCCCAGCGACATGCCGAGAATACCCATAAGGAGCCCGGCAACAGGAAGCGCAAGGCGTTTTGAAAACTCAAACCTGTAGTTGACGTGCTCACCGAAGCTCTCCGCCAGTTCTGTCATGGTCATGAAATATTCATCCCTTTTGCTGAACTTATCCTTAAGCTCAAAAGGGAGGTTCATAGCCATGCTTCCGAAGCGTACCACAGTTCTTTCCTCACCCGCGGTTTCCGCCACAACGCGCCCGTTTGAGAAGTTCATAACAAGGGCGGATTCCTCTGACGGCACAATGGCTCCTGTCTCTGCGGTTATGATTGTGCCTGTGTTTTTATCTATCACCACGATTTTTCCGAACTCGTTGTCATCCGGTCTTTTATCGGCGTAAAACAGGAGTCCGGGTATTTCATCGTACATTTCGTTTTCTTTCATATCCTTCACGGATATGCTCTTTGCTATTTTAGTAAGGTTGTTTATGGCAAGACTGCTCCCCAAAGGCATAAGATAAACGCTCATAACAAGGGCAAAAAGAAAGGCGCCCACGCCGACAGCCGCAGCCGGTTTGAGGAAGAATCTGCCGCCTGCTCCTGCGGCTTTCATTACAGTTATTTCCGAATCGGAGGACATTCTGCCGAATCCGACCATGCTCGCCATGAGTGCGGATGTGGGGATGGTTATCATGAGAAATGAGGGGAGGTAGTATATGACAGTCTGCGTTATCAGCAGGCCGGGTACATTTTTGGTAAAAAACAGATCTGCAAGGTTGATGAGTTTTTCAAGTAAAAGAAAAACAACAAAGAGAGCGTTGCCGAATATGAAAAGCGGCACTATCTCTCTGATTATGTATCTTTGCAGAGTGTTCATATATGCTTTCAGTCCTGCTTTTCGTACAGGCGTATGACAGGGGTCTCTTTTTCCAGAATCACTTCGTCTATCCTGATTATGGAGTTTAGCGGCAGAAAGGTGCGCTCAACATTCTTAAATTCTTTTTTTATTTTGTCATCCTGCGGGTTGAGAATAATGTCGGAGGAGTCCATAAAGACTATATCCGTCACCTCTATGAGCCCCAGAAAGGAGGAAGGGTTCACTTTTGATGCGTGGATGGTGAGGTTTTCCTTGGCGGCGTTTATGAAGTCAATCCTGAAAAGTTTTTTTTTCATCTTTGGTTATTATCCTCAAGCGGGGTTTTCCGTTTTCAATTTCCAGAGAAACATCAATATCAGCATATCCCTGTGATTTCAACTCATTTATTTTCGCATTCAGAGCGGAAAGAACCTTTTGTTTATCATAGTTTGCAGGCAGTTCCTCAAGCTTTTTGATAAACTTTTCGCTGTAGTTTTTCACTTCCCTCTCATCGTCATGAAAGGCGGGAGCTTTTATAAAGCCGTCCCTTATGCCTAAATCCCGCTGGATTTTCTGACGGAGCGAAAGGAAGCGGGCTGTAAGATTGTTGAACCTGAAACGCATAGTTGTATTGGTGATTGGCTTACGGTTGTAGCTCTGGACTATATTGTTTATTTCCCGCTCAACAGCGGCAGGCGGAAGCTTGATAGTTCCCCGTATAAACTGCTCATACTCAAACTTCATCTTGGTGATGAGCTTTTCAAGCCTTTCAATATCTTCCCTGACCGTTTTCGGATCCATTCCTGCTTATCCTCTGTCTGCGTGCCAGTCCGTCCAGCACCATATTAACCAAGCTTATCATAACCGCAGCACCGAGAGCAGGCAAAAATCCTTCGGCCACTATATCCTTAACAATTACTGAGGTGATTTTGACATACACGGCATTGAAAATAATATATGCCAGCCCCAGACTGAAAACCTGAAGGGGCAGGGTGAGGATAACCATGAGCGGACGTATGAAAATATGCAGAAATGTAAGCACGATGGAAGCGCTTATGAGGCTGAGCATATCCCCTGTCGCAAATCCGGGAATTGTTTTGCCAGCCACCCAGAAAGCTACCAGATTTGCAAAAATTCGGTATATAATGAAACTGTTTATATTCATGCTAAAACTATATTGCTTAAACCGGAACAAAACAAGATAATTATTATAGGAATAAAGGTGAAAATATATGATAGATCTCCACTGCCATTCAGTTTTTTCTGACGGAACCAAAATGCCCGCCGAGCTGGTGCGTATGGCAGATTCAAAACGGATAAGGCATCTGGCGCTCACCGATCATGACACAGTTGCCGGACTGCCGGATTTTTTTGCTGCAAAAGGCAATACCGAAAGGATAGCAGGAACAGAGATCAGCATTGAGTTCTCACCCGGAACCATGCATGTGGTGGGGCTTTTCATAGATTACAAAAATCCCGGACTCACATCAAAACTTAATGAGCTTCTCATTGCCAGAAAGGAGCGGAATGACAGCATGCTCAAAGAGGTGGGCAGACTTGTGGGCAGAGATGTTACTGAGGAAGAGGTGAGCACTTCAAACCTGGGCGAACTCGGCAGGCCGCACATTGCCAAGTTTCTGATAAGAGAGGGTATTGTTGCGGATATGGAAGAGGCATTCGACAAATATCTGGGCAAAGGCAAACCTGTTTACCGGGAGAGAAAAAGGTTCAGCTTTGAGGAAAGCGCGGGGATGATACACTCTGCGGGCGGAATAACTATTCTGGCTCACCCCTTCAGCATGAGGTTGGAGAAGGATGCTTATCTGCCTTACATCAAAGGGATGATGGATAAGGGGCTTGATGCTGTCGAAACTTACTGCTCATACCACTCGGAAGAAGACACTTTATTTTTTAATGATTTAGCCAAAAAACTCAGCCTGCCTGTCTCCGCAGGAAGCGATTACCACGGCGAAAACAAAACAAACGTCAAGCTGGGCAAATGGAACTGCCGTCTGCCTAATCCTGAAAATGTTCTCTATGCTTTAAAAAAGAAGGCAGAACAGTATAGGTGACAACTCCATGGATGGAGTTGCGCCGTGCGGAGCGAAGCCGCTTTTTAAGCGGCGCGAGCGTGTATCCAAAATCCGGCAGGATGCGCGGATTTTGGATTGTTATGACAGAACTGCCGTCTGCCTAATCCTGAAAATGTTCTCTATGCTTTAAAAAAGAAAGCAGAGCAGTATAGGTGACTTTTCTGGCAGTTTGGTAAGCTGCTCCTTATTCGTCCTGAAATTTCCTGAATGTAAATATTAAATATTAGAAAAAAAGCAAACATTACTCCTATTTGATGCAGATGAATCATTTTATTTATATTTTATATGCTCTTACACTGACATTTATTTGCAGTTTGAGCAGTATAAATGCTAATATTTATTTATTAAATATCAACAGGGAGGAAACATGCGAAAGTTAATTGTTTTAGTCATGCTTATCAGCGGGTTGCTGATGGGCTGCGATTCCAGGATCTTTGAGGGCAGAAGCGGTAAGGGAGAACCGGATGCAGAAAACCCTTACAAAGGCTTCTATACCGGGGTGTACTCAAGCCCGTCTGTTTCCGGTGCATGGAGCATCACTGTAGACGGAGACGGAGATATAACGGGCATAGCTGAGGATGCGTATAACTCATATGAATCATTCAGTCTGATCGGCAGTGTGAATGAAGACGGCAGTGCTGTTGTTATCGGCAACTCTTTTGTATCAAAACTCAGAGCGGCGGGAATCATCAGCTTCACATTTGATGACCTCGGCGCAGACTCAATAACGGGCACATGGAGCAAGGACGGCGGAACTTCAACAGGTTCGTTCAGCGGTGTTCTGCTTTATCAGGGTACGCCTCCTGTTAACACATCTCCGCAGATTTCCGGCACACCGATCATAGAAATTACTGCCGGAAATTTATATGACTTTACCCCCATCTCTTTTGATGCAGATGATGATACGGTAACATTTACCATACTCAATAAGCCTCTCTGGGCTGATTTCAACAGTGAAACCGGAGCACTGACAGGCACTCCAGCTTCCGGCGATGTCGGGGTTTATGATGAAATTGTGATAACTGCCGTGGACGGCAGAGGCGGTTACGACCACCTCGATATGTTCAGTATAACAGTTAACGCTGCCAACTCTGCTCCTGAGATTTCAGGAACTCCGCAGACAGCTATAACTGCTTTTTCAGCTTACAGTTTTACGCCCGGCGCGAATGATACGGACAATGACCCTCTCACATTCAGCATAACAAATAAGCCTGACTGGGCAACATTCAGCACGTCAACAGGCGCTCTTACCGGAACGCCTGATAATAGTGATGCGGCTGTTTACAGCGGCATCGTTATCAGCGTATCAGACGGGAACGGCGGTTCAGCTTCACTTCCGGCATTCAGTATTACCGTGGCTTATCTGAACTCTGCTCCGACAATAGATGGCACACCGAACGGTTCAACAGTTTTCGGACAGGCTTATTCGTTTATTCCAAATGCTGCGGATGCTGATAATGATCCCCTGACATTCAGCATAACGAACAAGCCTGACTGGGCAACTTTCAATACATCCACAGGCGCTCTTACAGGTACTCCGACTCTGGGGAATGCAGGGGGGTATGATAATATAACTATAAGCGTATCTGACGGTACTGCCGACTCGGTTGAACTTGCCGAGTTCGGGATCAAGGTTCTGGGCGGCGTAGTGAAGACCGGATCGACGGGTTCATTTGGTTTTGATGATGCCTATTATGAAAATATAGGTTATGGAATTACCAGAAATTTCTCAGACGATTTAATATTCGGCTATATTGTAGATAATAATTATGGTCTGAGATGGCTGAATGAATTAAATAATAATACCTACACTCATGCTGATGCTGTAAGCTATTGTGCGACTAAAACGGTCGGAGGATTCACATGGCGGTTACCTTCCATAAAAGAGCTCCATACTATTGTTAACTACAATAACAGCCCTGCTGTTGAAAGTAATTTTATGAACGTTACTCCGCATTCTTACTGGTCATCAACATCCATTGACGCAGACTCTAATAATTTTCTATATGTAAACTTCTTAAGAGGGGAAACATACGAAAATTCGTCAGATCAGCTCTGGAAGGCGGTATGTGTAAGCGGTGGCAGTGTTCCAGGCAGTGACTTTGTAAAAAGTGAGGACGGTGCCGTTATAACCGATACAGTTACTCAGCTTGTGTGGGAAAACAGAACAGTATCCAATATTGTGGTTTCCTGGGATATAGCTCTTTCCTATTGCGAGAACCTTGATCATGGCGGTTATACTGACTGGAGGCTTCCGAATATTAACGAACTCCAGACACTTTACGATCATACGCAGCACTCTCCGTCAGCAAATGATGTATTTGATACTTTCGATGCTCAGGCAGAATACTACTCCGGTGCTCCGTTTGGATACTACTATTGGTCATCCACCTCTGTACCCGGTGATTCCTCTGCTGCTCTGTTTGGAGGTTTCACCAACGGCGTGACCGAGTATGAATTAAAAATGTTGCTCTACAATACTATATGCGTAAGAGGCGGCTATAAGGTTTCTGTTCCTTGACAACTGAAAGAAATTATTAGTAATATTGAGTTAATTTAATGGCGGGGGTTTATGCTCCCGCCTTTTTACTTTATATGTTCAAAAACTTCCATGTGGTTGTCTATCCTTGTGCTTTCATGGAGACTGTTTCCGAATGAAATAAACGGAACATTAGCTCCTTTTGCCGCCTTGTAATCGGCCTCGGAATCTCCAAGGAAAAGCATATTGCTCTTGGGTGAGGCAAAGTGTTCTGCTATTTTGTTCAGCCCCTCAGGATGGGGTTTGGGGCGTACGACATCAAAACTGCAAACCAGTCTGTCAAAGTAGTCATACATTTTGAAGTGCTTGAGAAGCGGATCTATGGAAACGCCTCGGTTAGTACATACCGCCATTTTGTGCCCGTCTGATTTCAGTTTTTCCAGTGCTTCGAAAATTCCTGCTGCGGGTATCATTTTATCCAGAAACATGCGGAAGTTGAGCTTGGTGGCAAACTCCATTATCTCGTTAAACTTCTTTTCATCCTTGCAGAAGTGGCTGATTATCTCGCTGTTGGTGCTCATCATCGCCAGTTCAAAGGTTTTCGGATCGTCCCAGTCGGGCATGCCGAGATCGAACTTCTCGAATACATAGTCATAATAGGCTTTTACAGCCCTTGAGCTGTCAAAAAGAACGCCGTCACAGTCATACACAATAATTTTTTTCATAACCGGAAGTTAATATATTCCGTCATGAATATCAAGGTGCATGATTTTCCTTAAAGAAAAAATTACCCTGCCCGAACAGGAAAAAAGTGCTCATTTAGTGTGGTCTTGAGGGTTTTTCATATGGCTTGGTGTTTGCTAATGCAATGTATGGCGTGCTGTGCCCTCAGTCAGTTCTTCTAAAGAAAAGGGTGCAAAGTGCCGATAATATGATCACATCGGAGGAGTTGCAGTTATGGGCGCAATAAAGATGAGCGGTGTTATTTCAGGCATGGACACCAATGCGATAGTCGAACAGCTTGTCGCGCAGAGTCAGATTCCGATTACCAATCTCCAGAATAAATACGACCTCAAACAGCTTGAGAAGGATGTTTATCAGAATATAAGCGACAGGCTTAGCACTATGAACAGCAACCTTCTTACCCTAAGGCTTGAATCCACATATAAAACCAAAACCACTGAAAGCTCCAATACCGCAGTTCTTTCTGCTAAGGCCACAACCGAGGCGGCAAAGGGTTCTTATTCGGTTATTGTCAAACAGACTGCGAAAAACTCATCTTGGGTCAGCTCCTATACCAGACAGAGGCTGACCACAAAAGGTGCGGGGATTACAGGCTCTACAGGTATGCCGTCAGATTATCTCGAAGGCAAACATACGGTAACCGTCACTAACGAAGGCTCTTACTACATGGCTGTGAACAGCTTTAAACCTAATGAGTGGGGAAGTTTCAAGAAGCAAAGCGGAATGGCTATAGACTCCGCAGTTGTTTCATCAGACGGAACAGTACAGAATGCGCTTAGCGGTTCTCTGACTTTTAAGATGACAGACAGTGAGGGGACACAGAACCTTTCCGCTAATGTTGATGTGGCTGCCGGATATAATATCAATGAAGCTGCGAGAGATATTGAAACCACCCTTAATGATAATATAAATTCAGCAAAGGGAACTGCGGGTGTTCAGTATGTGGCTGTAAGGGCTGATTATGATAAGGATGCGGATGAGTGGCGCATGTCCGTCTATACTCCGTCAACTATTACCGGCGTCAGTGTAACCCCGACAGACAGCGGTTTGGGTTCGACATTGGGTTTTGATGCTGACGGTTATGACTCCACAGAATCGGTAACAACAATAACCTCATACTTCATAGGCTCCAACCTTACCACCCTCGGTCAGAAACTTAACAGCACATCAAGCGGCCTGATAAGCGGTGTAACTCTCACCGGTACAGGGCTTACGGAGGGCACTTTTGAAATAACTCAGGATGCTTCGCTTCTGGTGGCTTCCGAATCTTACTCCACTGTCACAGGGGCGACCGGGTTTTACTCAACCCCGTCTTCCGCGCTCACTCAGAACCTCTCTGCCGTTGGTGCGACTACTGCCGCAAACGGTTACTTCACCATAAACGATACACGTATTTATATTGACGACTATTCAAAACTCACGGTTAACGACCTTCTGGCTAAAATAAACTCATCCGGCGCCGGAGTGACCGCCTCATATGACCAGGCAGCAAATAATATTGTGCTTACAAGCAATACGTCAGGGTCAGCATCCATAACTGTGGGAGATACCTCAGACACCAGCAATATGCTGTCTGTTCTTAAACTTACAGCAAATCAGGGAGCAGTTAAATCCAGCGGCTCAAGCAGCGGCAGCATATCCACCACAAGTGCCCTCAGCTCCGCAGGTCTGTCCTCAACACCTTCAAGCGGTACTTTCACCATAAACGGAGTATCGATTTATGTTGATGTCTCCACGGATTCTCTGAATGACGTAATTAAAAAGGTTAATGTTTCCGGCGCAGGCGTGACTATGGTTTACGACAGTGTGAGAGATAAAATAACTGTGACCGGAACCGGAACAGAGCAGATAACCTTCGGTTCGCCAAACGATACCAGCAGTTTTCTTTCCTCTGTGAATCTCAGCCGGAATATAACAACTGCTCAATCACTCGGTTCAGCGGGCAGAAACTCTATAGTTGAGGTGAACGGTGTCACCTATGTTCGTGAGAGCAACGAGGTCAGCGATATTATCGCAGGTGTGACCCTTGACCTACGCTCTGCAAGTGAAACTCCGGTTACTATAAGCATTTCATCTGACACCACAAAAGCAACCGAGGCTTTGGCAGGTTTCATAAAAACATATAACGAACTTATGACAGTTCTCAATGCTCCTGCGCTGGATAAGGATCAGAAAAAATATCTTACCGCTCTCACTGATGAGGATAAGACGAGTATGTCTGATGATGAGATTGCAGAGTATCAGGCAAAATACGAAGAATACAATACATACAGCATGATCCGTAAAAGCTCTGAACTCAGAAATCTCAGACAGAGTTTGCGAACAACTCTCTTCACAGATATTCAGGGGCTGAGCGGTTCGGTATCAAACCTTTTGCAGCTTGGGATTGATATAGCAGGCGACGGGGATCTAACCATAGAAAAACTAGGCCTCCTTGTGACCGACTCCACTGATTACGATGAGATTCTTGCGGCTTTGCAGTCAAATGAAAAGCTCCAGTCGATGCTTACTGATAATGCGGATGATGTCTATGAATTTTTTTCTGCTAATAAAATCATCGGAAATGACGATAGTAAAAAAGAAGATGATGACGGCAATCCGATTAACGAGAGTAACGATATAAAAGGTTGGACAAGGATTTATGCTTCACTGATAACCCGTTATACAAATTATGACGGCATGATCCAGAAAAAAATTGTTTCCCAGGGAACTCTGGACAATGAAATGTTAAAGATTGCTGAGCAGATAGAAAGATACCAGCTGAGGGCAGAACAGCAGCTTGAAAGATACTGGGCACAGTTCACGGCGATGGAAAAAGCAATTGCCGATGCACAGGCTCTCGGAAACTCGCTCAGTTCGCTTACCAGCAGTTCATCATAAAATATCTTAAAAAAGGAGTTGATCTGGTGACAAAACCGTATCAAAATTATATCAGACAGGAAGTTGAGGGAGCCACTAAAGGAAAGCTGGTGCTTTTGCTGTATGACGGTGCAGTAAAGTTTATGCGTATTGCTGTTCTGGCGATAGAAGAGGGAAAAATTCCCGAAGCGCATAACAATATTATGAAAGCCCAGAATATCATTTATGAACTCATGTCCTCCCTCAATATGGACGCCGGAGAAATTTCCCAGAACCTTCTCAGGCTTTATGACTTCATGATCTGGTCACTTATCGAGGCCAACAAGAGCAAGGATAAAACCAAGGTGGAGTCTGCTATATCCATCATGACCGAGCTCAGGGAAGCATGGAAGGGTGTTGTTGAGCAGGAAGAAAGAGGCGGCTCATCAGTTGAGGCGGCTCCTAAATCAATAAATTTTGCAGGGTGATGTGTGATCAACGCAGATAACAGCATTGTCAACTTGCGTGAAAGACTTCTGGAAGCGGATAAGAGAAGAACCCAGTCCGTACAGGACGGGAAATCCTCATCCGTTTCCTCAGTTTCAGCCTCACTGGGGCAGCAGAGCAGTATTGCGGATATAATTGAGATCCGTAATGAAAATAAGCTCGCCGCAGTCGGACCTGTCCGCACGGAAGAGGAAGCACGCAGTATAATAACAATGCTTAAAAGCAAATTTACAACCGAAGGCGGGGAATCGATCAATGCCCACAGGAAGGCAAATGCCGAAACTGTTATGGGCTTTTATCCTTTTGAGTAAATCCTCCCTTCCGACTCATATTGCAGACCTTTATCTGCGTCCTGTTTCCACATCTTAGCGAATTGTTTTGTCTACCAATTATTTCCCCGGTATTAAAGTGTGATTTTGTATGAAAAACAGTCTTGAAATTATAAGCTCCCAGGTAACAGAGCTTGCCGACAGAATAATATCCTCAGAAATCAATGAAGATTATATGCAGCTTATAGAACGCTATAACAGCAATTTCAGCCAGTTTATCCAGATTGTCAGCGCTATGCCTGAAAATGAAAGAACCGGAAACAGTGTAATCGGCATGGTTGAGGAAAAACACAAAGAGCTTGAAAGAAAATTTGAGAAGGACAGGACTGGTCTGCGTGATGCTATCATAAACCTTAATTCAAGCATGAGTGTAAAACAGAAATATTACAGCAAGAATATAACGCGTATAGGGATGGACAGAAAAGGCTGATTAACTAATCTCCCCGAAGACATTTTTGTGTCTGGCGGCAGAAAAAAAGCAAATACAACCAAAACACAGGCGGTTTTCACCGCCTGCGGGATTATTCAGAACAAAAAGCTTGAGAAGAGTTTAAAGAGAGCTTTCTCAGTTCATCTTGATGAGAAGTTCTTTAATCTCCTTGCCGGGTTTGAAGTAGGGAACCTTTTTGGAAGGCACGTCCACTTTGTCTCCGGTTTTGGGGTTTCTTCCCATTTTGGAATTCTTCTCTCTGATTTTGAAACTTCCGAAGCCTCTTATTTCCACCTTGTCGTCGTTGCGCAGAGCATCTTTAATGGATGAAAACACGCCGTTGACGATAAATTCAACCTGCTTTTTTGTAAGGTTAGTGTTCTCAGCAGAGATGATTTCGATAAGCTCAGACTTTGTCATTTGCAACCTCCCCTTATTAGGGTGTCTTGATGGAATTTTTTAATTTACAATATTATATCCAATGCCTTATAAAGTGTAAAGTCTAATTGGGCAAATATTTATGCAATTTTTTCAATTAACTGTATTGTACAGGCGGATTTTGTGTCGGTTTTCTTTAAAAGCGTGATGAAGTCATCCTTCGGGATATTTACCAGCCGCATCTTCGGACTTATCAGAGATATAGCCGTGGCGGCTTTTTTCGGCGCAAATGCCGTTACAGATGCCTTCTTTGTGGCGTATGCCATTCCTAATCTTTTCAGGGCTTTTTTTGCAGAAGGTGCGCTGACCTCGGCGTTTATTCCTTTCCTGAGTGACAACTTAGCCGCTGATAAAAGAAAAGCGTTTTCATACGTAACCAGTATGATGGTTGTTCTTTTCGTGCTGGTAACTTCAATTGTCGTGCTCATTTCCCTTTTTCCCAAGCAGATAATTTTCCTTTTTATGCCGGGTTATCACGGCTCTGCGGATATTATAGCCACAGCGGGTGATATGCTGCGTCTGGTTATGCCTTATCTTGTATTCATAACTCTTTGCGGGCTCTTTACAGGTTACCTTTACCTTCATAATTCATATTACGTGCCTTATTCATCCACAGCCCTTCTTAATATAGCGATGATAGCCGGAGCTTACGCCGGGTATAAGCTGGGCGGCAATATAATGTGGCTCTGTTACGGCGTTATTCTGGGCGGTGCTTTGCAGCTTCTGTATATATTTGTATATGCGGTGATGAAGGGCTTCCGTTTCAGGTGGGACGGAATGCATCCGGATGTGAGAAAAACCTTCCGTCTGCTTATCCCTTCCCTTGCCGGGCTGGGAATCAACCAGCTTTACTTTACACTGGGGAGAATTATTGCCTCTTTTCTGGCAGCAGGCAGTATTTCATATCTTTACTATGCCGACAGGATCTTTCAGCTACCCCTTGGAGTGTTTTCCATAGCTGTAGGGGCGGTTTCTCTCACAGAAATAAGCAAGGCTAATACGGCGGGCAACTTCGCCTACCGCAATACGCTCATAGACAAAGCCTTTGTTGCTATTTTCGTAATAATTATGCCCGCAACTCTGGGGCTGGTGCTTCTGGCGGATGAGATAACGGCGTTGATATACGCCCGCAATCAGTTTACGGGAGTGGATGTGTACAATACGGCTCAGGCGCTTGTGATGTTCAGTGTGGGGATGATCTTTTTCTCATATGTCGGGCTTCTGGCAAAAGTATTTTTCTCCGAGAAGGATATGCGCACACCTGTCAAGGGCGCTTTTCTTGGTCTTTGTGTTTATGCTGTGTCAAACCTGGTGCTTATAAAACCCTTCGGTCATGCCGGAATAGCTCTGGCATCAGGGGTTTCCGCTGCGGTCAATTCCTTTTACCTGTACTCCAGACTAAGAGATTACAGGTTTAATTTCAGAGGCAATGCGGTTCTTCTCTGCAAAATTATTTTTGCATGTTTTGTCATGGGTGTGTGCGCTGTGGGCTTATCAGCGGCGGGTATACATCTGCTGATTAATATCACTGCTGCCGCTCTGCTTTATTTTGCTGCACTGAAAATAACAGGCGTAAATATAAGAAAGGTACTCAGATGAAGCTCTGCATACAGAGAGTCAGTTCCGCCTTTGTCCGTGTGGAGGGCAAAACGGCTGCGGAAATAGGGAAGGGGCTTCTGATTCTTTTCGGCGCAGAAAAGGGGGATCAGGATGAGTTTATCAGCTTTCTGGCAAAAAAAGCCTGCGCCCTGCGGATATTTGAAGATGAAAAAGGGAAGATGAGCCTTTCTGTTAAGGATATTGGCGGAAGTGTTATAGTGGTGAGTCAGTTTACTCTGGCGGCAGACTGCCGCAAGGGGCTGAGACCTGATTTCGGAAACGCCATGGAACCGGGACTTGCCGAGAAATATTATGAAAAATTTGCTGCTCTCTGCCGTGATGAACTCGGCAAAGATAATGTCGGGACAGGTGTTTTTCGTGCCGAGATGGAAGTGGGGCTTGTAAATGACGGTCCTGTGACTATAATTTTAGAGAAGAGAATATAGGAAGGTGATAAATGAAGCTTGATCATATTGTGGTGAGACCTCTTTTTGTAAACTGCTTTTTCCTTTCAGATGATGAGGGCAGACTGATTATTTTCGATCCCGGCGGAGACGCGGATCTTATAATAGATAAAATCGAGAGCGAGAACCTTACTCCTGTGATGATTATGAACACCCACGGCCACTTTGACCATATAGGCGCAGTGAGCGAGCTTAAGGAAAAATACAACATTCCTTTTTATATACATAAGGATGACGAATTTCTCCTCGGCCAGTCAAAAAGCCACGCTGCTTTATTCGGCGCTGAACCTGCACCTGTTCCCTCAGCAGACAGATACGTGAAGGACGGCGATGTCATAGAGTTCGGCGGCGGCAAAATAACTGTGCTGCATACACCCGGACACACACCGGGCGGTGTATGCTACTTTATTGAGCCGATCAACGCTGTTATCACAGGAGACACTCTTTTCTGCGAAGGAGTAGGGCGCTCTGACTTCCCTTACGGAGATCACAATCAGCTTGTTGAAGGGATAGCATATAAACTGCTTACTCTGGCTGACGGCGTGACTGTTCATCCCGGTCACGAGGAATTCAGCACTGTCGGCTGGGAAAAAAAGAACAATCCGTACCTGAAAAGACTTTAAAACGGACTGAGGATAACCGCTTTGCTTTAAAAAAGATATGACACCCCGCGGTTATTGACTTCCGTATTAAATATGATAGTATGCTCTAATAATGAACACATTAATAGTTGACACTTCCGGTGACATGCTTTTTGCCTCGCTAGGTACTTCCGGCGGGGCTGTTTTGGCTGAGACCGGAGTTAAGATGAAATCAAACATTAACGAGAATCTTCTTAAAACCGTTGACTTCCTTCTGGAATCTTCGGGAACTTCTCTCAGTGAAATTGAAAATTATTACACAATAACTGGACCCGGTTCTTTCACGGGCATAAGGATAGGCGTTTCGACTATGCTTGGGCTTGCTTCCTCAATGGGGAAAAAACTTCAGGGAATTTCATCACTCGATGCTTATGCTCTTGTCTGCGGAGAGGAGCGGATAGAGGTTTGGGCAAAGCTGAGATTAAAAAGTTTTGTCAGAAAGAGCTATGACTTCAAAAATATGGTATTTTCTGATTATGAGACCATTAAGCTGGATGATGAAAGCTCCCTTGCCCACATTGTAAACCGCGAACAGAAAAGCAGCTTTAACCTGACACATGCAGTCAGAAATACCCATTTTGTTAAATTCGGATGCGGCTATGAGCCTCTGTACTTCAGAAAATCCGAAGCGGAAATAAACTTTGATCAGAGACGTGCTTGCGGGTGATATTGAATCCGTAACAGAAATAGAAAGAGCATCATTTAAAAAACCGTGGTCAAAGGAAGACTTTGAGGCGGAAATAGACAGACATCGCAGTATCTTCAAGCTCCTTGAGGATGAAGGGGAAATCTGCGGTTATTTCGTTGTTTATACGGTTCTGGATGAATCAGAGCTGGCAAATATTGCCGTTTCACCGAAACACAGAGGCAAAGGCTGCGGAAGGCTGCTCCTCGCTGAGGCGATTAAGGCAGCAAAGAAAGCATCCGTTATGTTTCTTGAGGTTGCGGTGGATAATTTTTCTGCCGTAGGTTTGTATGAATCTTTCGGGTTTGAAAAAGTCGGCTATATAAAGGACTATTACGGTCAGGGCAGTGACGCGTACATTATGAAGCTCAGCATTATTGACGAGGTGAGAGATGTTGAAAAGCAATACTGAACTTATTGAGAGCATTAAAAACGACAGCCCGGAGTTCAGAGATCTTTTTAATGAGCACATAAGACTGGAGCAGGATCTTGAGGCTCTGCTCAGTTTGAAATATTATCCGCCTGAAGTGGAAGCTAAGATAAAAGAGATCAAAAAGCAGAAGCTTGTCGGAAAGGACAAAATGGAGAGAATCGCCACCGAATATGAGAAGCGCTTCTCCTCAAACTAAAAAATTGAGGGTAATGATGGATCAAAAGAAATATGTGTTTACTTCCGAATCAGTCACGGAAGGACACCCTGATAAGATTGCAGACCAGATTTCCGATGCCATTCTTGATGCCATGCTCACTGACGACCCCATGAGCAGGGTCGCCTGCGAAACTATGGTGACGACAGGACTTGTTATAGTTGCCGGAGAGGTTACCACCAGAACCTATGTGGACATACCCGGCGTGGTGAGAGAAACAATAAAAGAAATAGGCTATACCAGAGCGAAATACGGCTTTGACTATGAAACCTGCGGAGTTATCTCAACCATAGACAAACAGTCACCCGATATTGCAATGGGCGTTGACACAGGCGGCGCAGGAGATCAGGGGCTTATGTTCGGTTTCGCGTGCGATGAAACCGAGGAGCTCATGCCTCTGCCCATCATGCTTGCCCACAAACTTACCATGCAGCTTTCGAAAGTGCGCAAAAACGAAGTTCTCCCCTACCTCAGACCGGACGGAAAATCTCAGGTTACAATAGAATACGACGGCTATAAACCTGTGAGAGTTGACACGGTTGTCATTTCCTCTCAGCACTCAAACGAGATAAAGCTGAAAGACCTGAGAGAGGATATAATAGAAAAAGTCATCAGGCCTGTTATCCCTGCGGATCTCCTTGATGAGGAACACATAAAATATCACATCAACCCAACCGGCAGGTTCGTTATAGGCGGCCCCATGGGCGACTGCGGTCTTACGGGAAGGAAAATCATTGTTGATACATACGGCGGTGCGGGAAGGCACGGCGGCGGTGCGTTCAGCGGTAAAGACCCGTCCAAGGTGGACAGAAGCGCGGCTTATGCTGCCAGATGGGTTGCAAAAAACATAGTTGCGGGCGGATTCGCCAAAAGATGCGAGATTCAGCTTGCATATGCAATCGGTGTTGCGGAGCCAGTTTCCGTGAATGTAAACACTTTCGGCACTTCATCAGTACCTGAATCCGAAATAGAAAGAGCAGTGAAAGAGGTCTTTGACCTCACCCCCAAAGGGATCATGGAAGCTCTTGATTTAAGAAAACCCATTTTCAGGAAGACTGCCGCTTACGGTCACTTCGGCAGAAACGAATTCTCCTGGGAAAAAACCAACAAAGTTGACGAACTTAAGAAAATCATAGGCTGATACATTAATTCCGGGCTTTCCTGAGCGGGTTGCCCGGATTTTTCTTTTTTACGGCATTTTTTCCGCCGTTTCTGTAATAAGAGGTAAAAATGAGTTTTAACGACTATAAAATAAGGGATATTTCCCTCGCCGAGTTCGGAAGGAAAGAGATTCAGATCGCCGAACACGAAATGCCCGGCCTTATGGCTGTGAGAGAAAAATACGCATTATCCAAGCCCCTCAAAGGTGTAAGAATAATGGGCTCACTGCATATGACAGTGCAGACCGCTGTTCTGATAGAAACCCTCGCTGCTCTCGGTGCGGATGTTCGCTGGTGCAGCTGCAACATTTTCTCCACTCAGGATCATGCGGCGGCGGCCATTGCAGCAGCAGGAATCCCTGTTTTTGCATGGAAGGGAGAAACCCTTGAGGAATACTGGTGGTGCACTGATCAGGCGCTGAAATTCCCCGGCGGAAAAGGACCGGAACTTATAGTTGATGACGGCGGCGATGCCACTCTTATGATTCATCTCGGTTACAGAGGGGAAAAAGATCCTTCTCTGTTTGATAAGCAGGTAAATACAGAGGACGAAAAACAGCTTTTCGGCCTTCTTAAGAAGATATACACAGAGGACAGCACCCGCTGGGCAAGAACCGTTGCCGAATGGAAAGGCGTTTCCGAAGAAACCACCACAGGGGTTCACAGGCTCTATCAGATGCTTGAAAAAGGTGAACTTCTTGTTCCTGCGATCAATGTTAATGACTCTGTTACAAAATCCAAATTCGATAACCTTTACGGCTGCCGTGAGTCCCTCATTGACGGAATCAAACGCGCCACTGATGTCATGATAGCCGGTAAAGTGGCTGTTGTATGCGGCTACGGCGATGTGGGCAAGGGTTCCGCACAGTCTCTCAGAGGGCAGGGCGCCAGAGTCATCATCACCGAGATTGACCCCATATGTGCGCTTCAGGCGGCTATGGAAGGCTACGAGGTTACAACTGTTGAGGCCACCCTCGGCAGGGCGGATATATATGTCACCACAACAGGAAACAAGGACATAATCCGCATTGAGCACATGGAGAAAATGAAGGATCAGGCAATAATCTGCAATATCGGTCACTTTGACAACGAGATTCAGGTTGAAAAGCTTGAAAAATACAACGGTATCAAGAGATTAAACATAAAACCTCAGGTAGATAAATACACCTTCCCTGACGGACACGAGATATTCCTCCTTGCGGAAGGCAGGCTGGTTAACCTCGGCTGCGCCATGGGGCATCCCTCATTCGTTATGTCAAACTCTTTTGCAAACCAGACCCTAGCCCAGCTTGATCTCTGGGAGAACAGGGAAAAATATCAGCCGGGCGTTTACATGCTTCCGAAAGTCCTTGACGAGGAAGTGGCGAGGCTGCACCTTGAAAAGATCGGCGTGAAGCTCACCAGGCTCACAAAAGAACAGGCGGACTACATAGGTGTCCCTGTGGAAGGCCCCTATAAGCCGGATCATTACAGGTATTAGGAACAGTATGGAAACAGCCAAGCATGTTCTGATACTGGGCGCAGGCCCTGCCGGACTCAATGCCGCTAAACTCCTTGCCACGGAAGGTTTTAAGATAACCATAGTGGATAAGGAGATAGGCGGAAACTACTGCCGCTCCGGCAGTGTTATTTCAAACTCGCTCCTGTATCAGAGCAGAATTTTTGCAAACTGCTCAGAGAAGCTCCAGTCCCTCGTCAGCGGGGATGAGTGTTCGTCTGTCAGTTTTGATTTCAAAAAATCAAGAAAACTCACCGAACAGGCAATGACAAGAATCCGCAAGGCTCTGACGGAGGATATTGAGGATCTTAATATCAACTTTGTCTACGGCTTCGGTAAATTCGCATCGGAAAACTCAGTTTCCGTAACCAGTGTGGACGGTAATGTGGAAATCAAGTTTGATTACTGCATAATCGCCACCGGCTCCTCGGACATAAATCCCGGACTCAGCTCATCTGTCAAGCTTCTCACAGTTTCCAGTATAAGTGAGCTTGAGAAGGTTCCGTCCAAGATAACCATTCTCGGCGGCGGCTTTGTGGGCTGCGAGTTTGCCACTATTTTCAGAAGGCTCGGTTCTGTTGTTACTATCATAGAGGCAAAAGATGAAATCCTCCGTGACATGGATCAGCAAATTGTTAAGAAGCTGGAAGAAAAATTTAAGAAAAACGGAATTGAAGTCCTGAAAAATACTAAGGTTGAAAAAGCCGAGAAGGTCGGAAACAAGTATATTCTTTTCCTTTCCAGCGGGGTTAAGCTCGAAACGGAAGAGGTTTTCGTTGCTGTGGGCAGAAAGGCCAGTATATGCGGGCTTGATCTCGAAAAAGCCGGAATAAAGCTTGAATCCGGCGGCAATCTTAAGCTTACAAAGAAGATGCGCACCACAAACCAGAATGTTTATGCAGTAGGCGATGCTTCCGGCGGCAATATGCTGGTAAGCTGGGCTTACACCACCTCAGAGATAGCTGCGGATGCGATAATAGGCAATAAAACCGCCAAGCCGTGGGAAACCATGCCGAAGGTGCTTTACCTTGATCCTGAGCTTGCAAAAGTAGGTTTTACCGAAGATGAGCTTAAGGATTATGACGGTGAATACGCCTGCATTAAATACAATATATCAGACCTTGAGAAAACCCTGATCAGCGGTGCTCAGAAGGGTTATATGAAAGTGGTTTATGACAAGGAAACCAGAAAAATCCTCGGCTGCCACGTGATAGGTGACGGAGCAGGGCAGATATGCTCCATGTTCTCACTGCTTATCCAGTCGGGGATTACAATAGACAAGATATCCGACTATGTTTTCAATCACCCCACCTATGCGGAAGTGCTTAATGACATCGCAAGCAAGGTGAAGCAGTGATCGTTCTCTACAGTCTGATATTCTGGATATATCTTGCGCTGCTTACCACAGTGCTTGTTATTCTCGGCATCCCCTCGGTATTTTTCGCAAAACAGCCTTACAAGCTTATGAGCCGCATCTGGGCTCAAATGCTCCTTCTTTACCTTGGCATCAGGGTGAAGACGGAAGGTCTGGAGAACCTTGATAAAAACACTCACTATGTTTTCATGGGCAACCACCTGAGCTATGCGGATATATTTGTTCTGCTCAATATTTTTTCAGACAGGCTGTTTCTCTTCATGGCCAAAAAGGAGCTTTTCAAGATTCCCTTCTTCGGGTTTGCTCTCAAAAAAATCGGGATGATCCCTATTGAGAGAGGAGACCACAAAGACGGGCTGAAAAGCCTTCTCAGCGCTGCGAAAAAGATAAGTGAGGGGTATTCCGTTCTGCTTTTTCCCGAAGGAACACGCTCCTCCGACGGCAGACTCGGAGACTTCAAGCGCGGTGCATTTGTACTGGCGGGAAGGACAGGAAATAAAATTGCTCCCTTTATTATAAAAGGAACCTCAGATGCTGTTCCGAAGCATGGTTTCAGGGTTTTTCCCTTTAAAACCGTTCACATTAAGTTTCTTAAGCCTATGGATTCCGGCAGCATGAAGGATAAGGAGCTTATGGAACATGTTCGCGGAGTAATGCTGAATGAACTCGGTCAAAAGGATCATACTGGCTCTGGGGAGTAATATGGGCGACAGGGAGCGGAACTTTGCCGATGCCCTGACAGCCTTATCCTCTCAGCTTGAAATAGATAAAGTATCCGCTGTTTACTCCACCGCATCCCTGCTCAGGGACGAACAGGCGGATTACTGTAATATCTGCTGCTCCGCATCAACTTTTCTGAGCGCAGAGGAGCTTCTTGCCTTTATCAAGGAAACAGAAAAGCAACTCGGCAGACAGCAGACCGCCCGCTGGCAGAGCAGACTCATAGACATTGATATAATTGATTATTCCGGTGAGGTTTATGAGTCGGAAGGGCTTGTTATTCCGCACAGGGAAATGGCTGTCCGAAGCTTTGTTCTTTACCCTCTGCGGGATGTTGATGAAAACTATGTGCACCCTGTGAGCGGAAGAGGGATTAACGAACTCATTGCAGCTTTGCAGGATGATCTGGATATTAGAAGAACCGGAGATTTGACATGGCGGTAATAACTATTTCAAGGCAGTTCGGCTGCGGCGGTGAATTTGTTGCGGAACAGGTGGCGGAGAAGCTTGGTTTTAAGCTTTTTCACAAGGAGCTTATCAAATACATCGCGATTCTGACGGACACTGACGAAGCCAAAGTCGTCAAGTTCGATGAGGAATCACACTCAAGCTTCCGCTCTGTTATGTCTAACTATTTTGACGCGGATCTTTTTTCAAACGTTTTCAAGGATGAAAAGATAAATAAGGTTCAGGATATGGTGAAGAATGATGAAACTCTTTCTTTTTTCGACACTTACGCAGATCAGGAACCTGTTTTCGACAGCAAGAAGTTCAGCTCCATGGTTGAGCTTATAATCAAGAACCTCGCCACAGATACCAACTGCGTGATAATGGGGCGGGGGAGCCAATGCATCCTTGAGAGCGAGCCGAACTGCTTTCATATAAGGCTTACCGCACCGCTTGAGGATAGGATTCAGTGGCTCAGAGACAATGAAAAGCTTGATGAAACCAAAGCCGAAGAGAAGATAAAAGCTATAGAAAAACGTAAGAAAAGCTATATAAAACATTACTATGGAAAGGATATTGACGATCCTGCCATTTACCACGCAGTTTTCAGCCTGAACAGGTTTTCAACTGAACAGATGTCAGACATGATCGTTGCATGCGCAAGGTCTTTTCTTAAGTTCTGATTATTGTTCTAAAACCATCCGCAGAAGGGCGGAAAGCCTTTACTGTCAAGCTTAAAATCATTGACTGTCCGCATTATTTGGAATATATCTGTTATTCTTACGCGGAGGTTGTTTTGTTCAGCAGGGTCAAAGGATTCAGAGACATATACGGCGAAGAAGCCGTGTACTGGGAAAGAATAGAGAGAATTTTCAAGGAAACGTTCCATACCTTTAATTTCAGGGAATTCATTCTCCCTGTACTTGAACGCGCGGATGTTTTTCATCGCGGCATAGGCGATACCACGGACATAGTTGAGAAGGAAATGTTCGCCTTCAAAGACAGGGACGACACAATGGTGGCGCTCCGTCCGGAAGGCACAGCTTCCCTTGTGCGTGCTTATGTGGAGAACAAGCTTTACAACCCCACTTCGGTCAGAAAATACTATTACATAGGCCCCATGTTCAGAAGAGAACGCCCGCAGAAAGGCCGTTTCCGCCAGTTTTATCAGGCCGGAGTCGAGGTTTTCGGCGCGGACGGAGCAGCTATAGACGCGGAAGTGATCTACCTGCTCAGAACCCTTGCGGACAAGGCCGGAATAGGCGACATGGTGACGATGGAGATCAACTCTATTGGCTGCCCTGAGTGCAGACCCGCATATTACGAAACCCTTGTGGCTTATTTTGAACAGCATAAGGACGGTCTTTGCGAGGACTGCAAACGCAGACTCGGCAAGAACCCCATGCGTATTCTGGACTGTAAGGTGGAATCCTGCAGGGCGATCACTAAAGATGCCCCGGTTATGCTGGACTATCTCTGCGGGAAATGTGAAATTCATTTCTCAGATGTAAAAAAGTACCTCACAGCCTTCGGCGTGGAGTATAATGTAAATAAGATGATGGTTCGCGGGCTTGATTACTATGTCCGTACAGCCTTTGAGATGGTGACAAACCATCTGGGTGCGCAGAACGCAGTGGGTGCGGGCGGCAGGTACGACGGCCTGATAAAGCTCCTCGGCGGGCCGGAAATTCCGGGAATAGGTTTTGCCCTCGGTATAGACAGGCTTGTGGCGCTTGCCATGCAGAAGGATAATATAAAGGATAAAGGGGCGGATGTTTTCATCATCGCCTTTAAAGATATTTCGGACGTTAAGTGTGCGGAACTGGTAAAGAATTTCAGGGAAAGGTCGATTATAGCTGAGATTGATTACGCTTTCCGCGCCATGAAAAAACAGATTAAATCGGCTGATTCATCCGGCGCACGCTTCACCCTCATTCTGGGGGATGAAGAGATGAACAGGGGCGAGGCTTCCGTGAAAAACATGGAAACCGGCGAGCAGACCTCTGTTAAGCTTGATGCGGTCGTCGATTATATTCAAAATAAACTTTAGGCAGGAGGACCACTTGGTTTCAAACCTTGGCGACTGGAGACGGACGCACGATTGTAATGCTCTCAGAGCGTCAGATATAGGGAAAAAGGTTACCCTCATGGGGTGGGTTCAGAGAAGAAGAGACCACGGCGGCGTTATATTTGTGGATCTCAGAGACAGAGAAGGGATTACCCAGATCGTTATGAGCCCTGAACTCAGCAAAGATGTTCATGAGAAAGCGGAAAACCTCAGAAGCGAATTTGTTGTGGCTATCAAAGGCGAAGTCGCGGCAAGACCTGAAGGTTCTCTCAATGAAAAACTCCCCACAGGCGAAGTGGAAGTGAATGTTGAGGAGCTTAAAATTCTCAACACATCCATAGTTCCGCCCTTCATGCTTGATGAATACAGCAATGTCAGCGAGGACATCAGGCTGAAATACCGTTATCTTGACCTGAGAAGGCCTGAGCTGAAAAGCAACCTTATCACAAGACATAAACTGACAAAAACAATGAGAGAATTCCTTTACTCCAAAGGATTCATAGATGTTGAAACGCCCTTCCTTACCAAAAGCACACCCGAAGGCGCGAGAGACTACCTTGTACCCAGCAGGGTGAACCCCGGAAAATGCTACGCTCTGCCTCAGTCTCCCCAGATGTTTAAACAGCTTCTGATGATAGCCGGCTTCGAGCGTTATTTTCAGGTTGTAAGATGCTTCCGTGACGAAGATCTCAGAGCGGACAGGCAACCGGAATTTACTCAGCTTGACATTGAAATGTCTTTCATCGACTCAAACGACCTCATGAACATCATGGAAGAGCTTTTCATAACCATTTTTGACAAGGTTATGGGTATTAAGCTTGAGAAAGGCTTCCCCACCATGAGCTACGATGAGGCTATGGAAAAATACGGCCACGATGCACCCGATACACGCTTTGAGCTTTACCTTAAAACTATCAACGACCTTGTTAAAGGCTGCGGGTTCAAGGTGTTCAATGAAGCTGTGGAGAAAAACGGCTGCGTAAAAGCGGTTAACGCTGTGGGCGCTGGCAAGGCTTTCTCCAGAAAAGATATTGACGACCTTACCGACTTCGTGGTTTCCCTCGGCGCGGGCGGTCTGGCATATATCAAAGTTAACGAGGACGGACTCCAATCCCCCATAGTTAAATTCCTCGGCGATGATGTAGCCGCTGCGATAGTTAAGGAAATGAACGGTAAACCCGGCGATATTATTTTCTTCGGCGCGGGCGACAAATACACTGTCAACCTCTACCTCTCCAAGCTTAGGCTTAAAGTGGGTGCTATGCTCGGCCTAATCGACAGAGATAAATACTCTTTCGTATGGGTTCTTGACTTCCCGCTGCTTGAGTGGGATGCGGAGAACAAACGCTGGGGTGCTATGCACCACCCGTTTACTTCGCCTCTTGATGCTGATGTACCCCTGTTTGATACAGATCCGGGACAGATGCGCGCCAAAGCCTATGACCTTGTTCTTAACGGTTCTGAGATCGGCGGCGGAAGTATCAGGATTCACAGAAGCGACATTCAGGATAAAATGTTTGCGACCCTCGGCCTTACGGAAGAGGAAAGGGCATATAAGTTCGGCTTTTTCATCGATGCGCTTAAATACGGCACTCCGCCCCACGGCGGTATTGCCTTCGGTGTGGACAGGATAGCCACTATCCTCACTAAATCCACATCCATCAGGGATGTAATAGCTTTCCCCAAAACGCAGAAAGCTACGTGCCTTATGAGCGATGCTCCGAGTTTCATTGATGATAAACAGCTTAAAGAACTTTATATGAAATTTGAAGTTGCAGAGAACAAATAGAACTTTTAACTGTCATTGGTTTGACAGACCTTTGGGCTTGTGTTAGCCTTGAAAGGTATTATCTTAATAGATAATTAAGAAAAAGGGAGGATTCCGTATGAAGACCTACAAACTTCTGCTCCTGGTTGTGGTGCTTTCTGCTTTCGCTCTTGCCGGATGCAGCAAACCCCCCGTACAGGAACTTGATCAGGCCAAGATGGCCATGCAGGCAGCTAAGGACAGCGGAGCCGAGAAGTGTCAGCTTCCCGAGTATCTTGAAGCTAAAGCTAAGCTTGAAGCCGCTCAGAAAAAAATGGACGAAGCTGAAAAAGGCGGCAAAAAAGGCGAGCTTTATGAATCTGCGAAGGCAGATCTTCTTGCAGCTATAGCTGATTTCGAAAAAGCTAAAGCAACTGCAGATGCTTACAAAGCTACCGATGCTAAAGTGCAGGCTGAACTTACCGCTCTCAAAGCTAATATCGACAGATATAAAGAGAACGGTGAAAAATATGACCTTCCGTCATACAAAGCCGCTGTTGATAAGTATAAGAAAGCCAAAGAACTTGCAGAAAAATGCAAAGGCGAGGAAGCTCTCGCTCTTATAGCTCAGGCAAATGATGACCTCAAAAAAGTTGAGGAAGAATATGCCGCTGCAAAAGCAGCAGAAATGGCTGCATCTCAGGCTGCAATGAAAACCGAATCAACTGCTGTTGCTTCTGAAAAGTACACAGTTGTGAGAGGCGACAACCTTTGGAACATCTCAAAAGCCAAGTACATGAACCCCTTTATGTGGCCGATAATCTACTGGGCTAACGAAGCAGCTATCAAAGACCCCGACCTCATTTTCCCCGGTCAGGTATTTGACATACTGAAAGACGTTCCCGCCGCTGATAAAGCCAAGGCTGAAAAGTTCTCTCGCAACAGAGGCCCCTGGTCACTTTTCGACGGTAAATAAGAGTTTTTTGAATCCTTAAAATAAAAAAAGCCGTACTCTTTGGGTACGGCTTTTTTGTTGCCATTATTTAGACATCTCTCTTTCAATGTAGACATCCTTATACATAACATATCTGTCGGCGTAATCCCGTATGCTTTGAATCTCCGCATCCGAAAGCTTTTTGACCGCCTTAGCGGGGCTGCCCATTATGAGTGAACCGGGTTCGTATGTTTTGTTGGGAGGCACAAGGCTTCCGGCAGCCACTATGCTGTTTTCGCCTATGACGGAATTGTCAAGAATGACCGACCCGATACCTACCAGTACATTGTTTTCTATGGTACATCCATGAAGTGTTACGCTGTGGCCTATTGTTACATAATCTTTCAGGATTGCAGGGTATTTATCTTTTGTTACGTGGATTACGCTTCCGTCCTGAACGTTGGTGCATTTTCCTATTTCAATTCTTTCCACGTCCCCCCTCAGAACCACATTGTACCATATGCTGGAATCATCCCCCAGAGTGACATCGCCCACAACAACTGCATTTTCTGCTATAAAAACTTTTTTACCCCTTGTTGTGCCTTTATTTAGTCTGGCAATCATTTTGTCCACTGCGTAACCTCCTGAATTATTATGAGAATATGCTGTTTCGCCTGTTCAGTTAATATAACACTGCGCACAAAAGAGCGCATCTGTTAAATACGCTCTCAGCGTAAATATCTTATTGTAATGAATAATTTTATAGAAACGCTGTTAACAAATAACTTGACATAAACTTCTCTGTTTAATATATAATAGAAATAGGGATAATTATTAAATCAGATTCAGGGGTTATTAATGGGATACGGAACCAAGCTGAGAGACATCAGAAAACGACTGGGGCTTACGCTGGAGGACATTTCACAGAAGACCGGGTTTACCAAAAGTTTCATAAGCCAGATTGAAAACGGGAAAAACTCACCCTCTATCGCTTCTCTTAAGAAAATCTGTTACGCACTGGGCACTACCATCAGCGAGCTTTTCGAAGATGAGCGCAATATTGTAAACACCTTTTCCAACGAGGATTACAACGTACTTAAAAACAAAAGTATAACAATGACTTTTCCCGCCTCCAAGGTTGTTAACAGAAAACTTGAGCCGATAATAATTGAGCTTGAGCCTTACTCCGAAACCGGAACAGACAGCTACCACCACGTTGGCGAGGAGTTTGGCTTTGTCCTTGAGGGTGAAATAGTTGTGGTTATCGGAACAGAAGAATATAAAATTAAACAGGGCGAATCCATATATTTCAGCTCTAATCTCCCTCATAGAATACGCAACAGAACGGATAAACCGGCAAAAGCCTTCTGGGTGGATACGCCGCCGTCGTTCTGACAATCACAAATTCCCCATCCATGGGAATTTGTGATACACGCTCGCGGGCGGTTTAACCGCCCTTCGCTGCGCACGGCGTCGGCACTTCCTGTGCCTCTTAGAAAAATGCTGTCAGTTTCACATACACGTTCGCGCCGCATTAAATGCGGCTTCACTTCGCACGGCGCGCTCCCATCCTTGGGAGCGTTTAAACTTAGCCTTTGCATGGGAGTTTGTGATACACGCTCGCGGGCGGTTCCATCCATGGATCTGTCAGACTAATGACATGCATGGTAACAGGCTTATTCATATCTATAAAATCCCCCTCAATCCCCCTTTATTAAAGGGGGAAGTTATTACTGTCAAATATGGAACTCCCTCCTTTTACAAAGGAGGGCTGGGGAGGATTTATGCAAAATATGTACTTTTTTACTTTGAAAAGGACTTTCTCAATAAACTGGCGCTCCCTTCTCTGCGAGCGTTTGCGTCATTGCGAACCATGAAATGGTGAAGCAATCTCTCAATATATTCAGAGACTGCTTTGCCGCTGCGCTCCTCGCAGTGACACAAAAATGCTTTCGGTGAAGCATCTCAAAAACCACATAATCTGATTATCACTTTCAAATTTTCTTGCACATCAGGTTAAGTCTGTTATCATAAAATTAATCGGTGAATCGAAACTCCTCAGAAGTTCTTATTTTCAAATAAGTTCCCGCAAAATACTCTGTAAATCCTGAATAATCAGTGTCTTGAACATTTTTTCGTTTTGCAGAATTAAGGAGAATTTATGAGACTCATAGCTGTATTTTTTACATTTTTCCTGATTGCATTATCTTCTTACGCGGATGTTAAGTGTGATGGAAAATCGGTAATAAAGCGCAACGGTTTGATAATGTATGAAAATGGTGAGGTTGCGTCAGGGCAATGCACAGCATCTAAAAGCAATGGAGAATACACAGAGTTTGAGCTTCAAAACGGCATGATTGAAGGCTGGTTTCGAATTTATAATTCTGATAAAACAAGACTTTATGAGGCTCAGTTTATAAATAATTCTCCTAATGGAAAAATTGCTTCCTTCTATAACAACGGAACTCTTAAGCTTGAAGGAAATTATGCACACGGTAAAGTTGACGGCTACACGAAAGCTTATTATCCCAACGGAAAAACCGAGTATGAGGTAATGTATAAAAATAACCGGGAAATCGGTTTAGCTACAAAGTACTATGATAATGGAAATATTGAATATGAATTAAATTTTGATGACGGGATAGTCAATGGAATGCGGCGGGAGTACCACAGAGACGGCAGTTTCATGAGCGAGGTAATGTTTGTGAACGGCTTGGCGGATGGGAAAAGAAAAATCTATTTTCCTGACGGCGCCTTAGGTCATGATGTTTTCTATATAAAAGGCAAGGTCGATGGTGTGGTGAAAAGTTATTTTAATAACGGTCAGCAGGCGTTTGAAATAATTTATAACAACAGCGAGCCTGTTTCCGGCGTATGTTTTGATAAAACAAGGAAAGTCCGCCTCACTCAGGAGGAGCTTAAGGACTGGCAGAATGTAAAATGCTGGGATTCTGAGATGGTTACTTTTGAGTTACGGCATGAAATGCCTTTAGTCAGGCTGGAGTTCAGATAAAGCTCGGTGGCATGGCTCACGTTTCCGCGTTCTTCACTACGCACGGTGCGCTCCCATCTATGGGAGCGTTTGCGTCATTGCTGTATATGTTAGCTAATTCGAGGACAGAATTTATTTACTAGTTTATAAATAGTAA